>JBDSYO010000241.1:0-5846 GCA_039925625.1 Lapillicoccus sp.
TGGGCGACCTGGCCAAGGCCCTCGACGGGGGCGAGGCGCTCCTCCCCGGGCCGCCGGGCGGTGTCGCCGGTGTCGCCGGTGGCGCCGGTGTCGACGAGCCGGATCTCGCTGACCACGCCGGTCTCCCCGACGAGGTCGCCTTCGTCGTCGGCACCTCGGGGTCGACGGGGCGGCCCAAGCTGGCCATGCTCACCGCCGACAACCTCGTCTCCTCCGCGTCGGCCGCCCATGAGGTGCTCGGCGGGGCCGGCCGCTGGCTCCTGGCCATGCCGGCCCACCACATCGCCGGCCTGCAGGTGCTCGTGCGGTCGATCGTCGGCGGCACCCAACCGGTCGTGCTCGACCTCTCCACCGGGTTCACGGCCGCCGGGTTCGTCGCCGCCACCCAGGAGCTCGCGGCCACCGGCGGGCGGCGCTACACCGCCCTCGTGCCGACCCAGCTGACCCGCCTCCTCGAAGACGCCGCGGCACGCGAGGCCCTGGCCGCCTACGACGCGGTGCTCGTCGGCGGAGCGGCCACCGGCTCCGCGGCCCGGGCCCGCGCCCGGAGCGCGGGCGTCCATGTCGTCACCACCTTCGGCATGAGCGAGACCGCCGGCGGCTGCGTGTACGCCGGCGTCCCCCTGCCGGGCAGCCTCGTCCACATCGACAACGACCACCACGTCGTCCTCGGCGGGCGCACCGTGGCGCTGGGCTACCTCGGCGAACCCGGGCCGACCCGCGACGCGTTCGCCGTCGACAGCGACGGCACCCGGTGGTTCCGCACCGACGACCTCGGCGGGTTCGACGACGCCGGCCGGTTACGCATCGACGGCCGGGCCGACGACCTCGTCAACACCGGAGGCCTCAAGGTGGCGCCGGGTCCGGTCGAGGACGCCATCGTGCGGTTCGTCCCCGGAGTGCTCGACGCCGTCGTCATCGGCACGACCCACCCCACCTGGGGCCAGGCCGTCTCGGCGGGCGTGACGATGCGGCGCGGGGCGCCGACCCCCACCCTGCGCGACGTGCGGTCGGCGCTGCGGGGCATCCTGCCCGACCACGCGCTGCCCCACCGGCTCCTCGTCCTCGACGCGCTGCCGCAGCGGGGCCCCGGAAAGCCTGATCGCCGGGCGCTGGCGAGCGCCTTCGGTGAGACTATGGGGGACGCGGATGCGTGAGGGGAGGACGGGTCGATGCTGAGAGCAGTGCTCACGGTGGCCGCACTGGCGCTGACGGTCTACGCCGTCGTCGACTGCCTGCAGACCGACGAACAGCAGGTGCGCCACCTGCCGAAGGGGCTGTGGCTCGTCCTCGTCGTCATCGTGCCGGTCGTCGGGCCGCTGGCCTGGCTGCTCACCGGTCACGAACGGTCGGTGCCGCCGCGCCGACGCCCTATCACCGGCCCGCGTGGCCCCGAGGACGATCCGGACTTCCTGCGTAACCTCTGAGGCGGGGGCCCCACCGGCCCACACACCACCCCCTCCGCCCCGATCACGCAAGAGAGCACCCATGGCCACGCCGTCCGAGTGGGTGCAGGGCGCCCGCCCGAAGACCCTGCCCGTCGCCGTCGCCCCCGTCGCCATCGGCACGGGTGCGGCCGCCGCCCTCGGCCACCAGTCGTTCGGGTATGCGCTGCTGGCCCTCGTCGTGGCCCTCGCCCTCCAGGTCGGGGTGAACTACGCCAACGACTACTCCGACGGCATCCGCGGCACCGACCACGCCCGGGTGGGGCCGGTGCGGCTGGTGGGGCAGGACCTGGCCAACCCCGCCGACGTCCGGCTGGCGGCCGTCGTCGCCTTCTTCGTCGCCGCCCTCCTGGGCTTCGCGCTCGTCGCGCTGAGCGAGGCGTGGGTCATGCTGCCGGTCGGCGCCGCCTGCGTCGCCGCCGCCTGGTACTACACCGGCGGCCGCAACCCGTACGGCTACCGGGGCCTCGGCGAGGTGTTCGTCTTCGTCTTCTTCGGGCTCGTCGCCACTCTCGGCACCCTCTACACGCAGGCCGTCCAGATCTCGGCCGCGGGCGTCGTCGGGAGCGTCGGCGTGGGTGCCCTCGCCTCCGCAGTCCTCGTCGCCAACAACCTGCGCGACATCCCGTCCGACACCGAAGCCGGGAAGCGCACCCTCGCCGTGCGGCTGGGCGACCGGGGCACCCGGGTCCTGTACGCCGGGCTCGTCGCCGTCTCGCTCGCCGCGGTCATCTGGCTCGCCGTCACCGGCTACCCGTTCGCACTGCTGGCGCTACCCGCCTACGCGCTGCTGTGGCCCGCGCTGCAGGCCCTGCGCGCCGGCGCGACCGGCCGCGACCTCGTGCCGGTGCTCGCGCGTACAGGCCAGTTCCAGCTGGTGTGGGCCGTCCTGCTGGCCGTCGGCATCGGTCTGGCCCGGGTCGTCGGCAGCTAGCGATCCCGGCCCGACCGGACGGGTCAGGGGCGGGGGTCCCGGCGGGGGGTACGGCCCGGCTCGTCCTGCACGGCGACGTCAGCGACCTCAGCGTCCTCGAACGCCTCGTCGGTCTCCTCGCCCGGACCGTCCGTGGCGGCGGCGCGCCGAACCTCCTGGCGCTGCTCGATCTTGGCGGCGATCCGCTCCGAGAACTCGTCGCGCTGGCGGCGCAGCAGGAAGAACGAGAGCACCACCGAGACGACGGCCGAGACAAGGAGCAACAAGGCCGGGTCGCTGCGCAGCCCCAGCAGCCAGGCGACGAGCAGCACGCCGAAGAAGATCCCCAGCCGCATGATGGTGTAGCGGAACATCGGCCGACCGCCTACTTCAGGCCCGAGTAGCTGTGCAGCCCCGTGAACAACAGGTTGACGACAGTGAAGTTCAGCAGCACGCAGACATAGCCGACCAGGGCGATGACCATGGCCCGGCGCGGCTCCCAGCCTGCGGTGGCGCGCGCGTGCATGTAGGCGGCGTAGACCACCCAGATGACGAAGGTCCACACCTCCTTGGCGTCCCAGGTCCAGTAGGCGCTCCAGGCCTTCTGCGCCCAGATCGCGCCCGCGACGAGGGTGAACGTCCAGAGGATGAACCCCACCATGTTGAGCCCGTATGCCGTGCGCTCCAGCGCGGCGGACGACGGCAGGGTCTCGACGAAGTTCTTCCGCTCCGGAGGGTGCTCCTCACGGCGGCGCTTGACCAGATAGACGATGCCGACCGAGAACCCGATGGTGAAGACGGCCACGGCGAGGATCGCCACGATGACGTGGATGACGAGCCAGACACTCTTGAGCGCCGGCATCAGCTCGGCGGCCTCGGTGTAGAACGCGAACAGCGCGAGCCCCAGGGTCAGCAGGATGGGGCCGATGACGAAGATGCCCAGCCACTCCCACCGGTTGCGGCGAGCGAGTGCGCAGTAAGCCAGGGCGGCGGCCGCGCAGCCGGCGGTGGCGAACTCGAACATGTTGCCCCACGGCGGCCGCATGACGGCGAGGCCGCGCAGCACGACGGAGGCCAGTAGCAGGAGGGCGCCGAGCCACGACATCGACAGCGCGATGCCGGCCAGCCGGCGGGCTCGGGGCGAGGCGGTGTCGTCGGCCTCCGCGGGGGCGCCCGGCCCGGCGTTCCGTGGAGCCGACGGCGCACCGGACGCACCCGGCGCACGCGTCGGACCGGCGCCGACCAGCTCCCGCGAGCGCTTACGGCCGGCGCGGGCGGCCACAGGGGCGGCGACGGGGCCGAGGGCGGCGAGGTGGAACGCGAACAGCAGCATGGCCACGGTGAAGACGGCCATGGCCGAGTAGAGCGCGAGGTTGGAGTACCCCACCAGCGTCGTGGACGGCATACCTAGGCTCCTGGGCTCAGCTCGTTGCGCAGCTCGGCGAGCAGGGCGCCGAGTCCGAGGTCGGACGTCTTGGCCAGTCCGCCGATGTGCACCACGGTACGCGGTGACTCACCGTCCTCCGCACCCACCGGACCCGTGGCGCTCGTCAAGGCGCGCGCCGGGGGGACCACCCGGACGAAGACCCGCCGACGCCGCACGAGCAGGGACGCCACGAGGCCGAGGATCGTCGTCACCGCGGCGACGAGGGTCAGCTCCTTCCCGGGGTCGACGCGGGCCGACAGGCCGGCGAAGCGCTGCACGCGGTCGAAGGTGATCGACCCCCGCCCGCCGGGCAGCTGGAACGTCTGGCCGGGCTGAAGCCGGATGAGCAGCGGCGTGCCGTCGTCCTTGGTGAGCTGGGTCAGCTCCTTGGTGTCGAGCGTGTAGACCGACTGCGGGCGGTTGCCCGGGAACAGCTCGCCCTCCCAGATCGACAGGGCCAGCTCGGGGTTGCGGGCGTCGGGGAAGATGGAGACCGGGCCGTTGGCGTAGGTCGGCTCCGCGGTGGGCAGGAAGAACCCGCTGAACGCGAGCGCCTTGGGCCGCGCGGCCCCGACCTTGATGGCGCCGACCGACGTGTAGGTGTTGTCCTGTGCGAGGAACGGGGTCGCCTGCTGGTAGAGCACGGCGCCCGAAGCGTCCTTGACCGTGACGACGGGCGCGTAGCCGTTGCCGAGGAGGAACACGTCGGTGCCGTCGAGGGTGACCGGGTGGTTGGGGCTGATCGTCTCCTGCTGGGAGACCCCGCCCGGGTGCTCGGTCGTCGTCAGCTCCGCGGAGAAGCTGCGAGGCGCCCCGAACTGCGCCCCGCCGACCTTGTCCTCGAACGTCGCCTCCATCGAGCGCATGGTGATGGTGAACGGCGGCAGGTTCTCCGGGTTGGTCAGGGGTCCGGGCAGGAACGTGTCGTAGGACGAGAGGGTCGAGGAGAACGTCTCGCCGTCACTGAGGATGACGTCGCCGCGCCAGCCGAAGAGGTGCCCGATCGCCACCCCGACGATGACGACACACAGGCTGACGTGGAAGACGAGGTTGCCGGTCTCGCGCAGGTAGCCGCCCTCCGCGCTCACGGTCTCGTCGTCGTGCGAGACGACCCGGAAACGCTTGCGGCGCAGCATCTTCCGCGCGGCCTCGAGCGCGGCAGCAGGCTCCCCGGCATACTCGAGCTCGACGTGGTCGTCGAGCCGGCCGAGGTTCCTGGGGGCGCGCGGCGGCTGGGCCCGGAGGGTATGCCAGTGCAGCCGGCTGCGGGGGATGATGCACCCGACGAGCGAGATGACGAGCAGCAGGTAGATTGCCGAGAACCAGACCGACGCGTAGACGTCGAAGAAGCCGAGCCGGTCGAGCCACACCCCGGTCGTCGGATTGTTGTTGAGGAAGTCGGCGACCTTGGCGGCGTCGATGGAGCGCTGCGGGAAGATCGAGCCGGGCACCGCGGCGATCGACAGCAGCAGGAGCAGGAAGAGCGCGGTGCGCATCGAGGTGAGCGAGCGCCAGGACCAGCGGGCCCAGCCGACGGGGCCGAGACCGGGCTGGGTCACCGGCTCGCGGGACGCCGTCTGGGTGGCCATCAGAGCACCGTCTCGAAGCCGCCGACGAGGTGGGCCTGCACCCAGGCCACGAGGTCGGTCCAGATGCCGCTGAGCATGAGCACGCAGACGACGAGCAGGAGCCCCCCGCCGAAGTGGTGGATGGCCCGCTGGTGGCGGCGCAGCCAGGCGCTGGCCCGCCCGGCCCGGGAGTAGCCAGCGGCGATGACGACGAAGGGCATCCCAAGACCGATGGAGTAGGCGACGGCGAGGACGACCCCACGCCCGACGGCGCCGGAGTCGGCGCTGAGGGGGGCGGTGAGGGCGAGGATCGCCGCGAGGGTGGGTCCGGTGCAGGGCGCCCAGCCGAGGGCGAAGGCCGCGCCGAGGAGCGGAGCACCGGCCAGCCCCGCCGCCGGCCGCCAGCGTGGCCCGGTGGTGCGCTGCGTCCCGAAGCGGGTCCCGACCCCGAGGAACACCAGCGCCAGCACCACGACCACGCCGCCGCCGATGCG
>JBDSYO010000242.1:0-4642 GCA_039925625.1 Lapillicoccus sp.
CACCCGGACCACGGACGTGCCCCGCTGCGCGGCGAACCGCTCGGCGAGCTCGGGTGCCTCAGGGGCCACGCGCTCCCAACCGTTCATGCTGAGGGTGATGCGCTCGAGGGCGACCCCGGTCTCGACGTCGGGGGCGACGGCATACGCGCTCACCCAGCACTGGTGCATGCGGTAGGCGACGGTCGGGCCGCCCGCGGTGTCGACCAGGGTCAGCTCGACCTCCTTGCGCAGGTGCGGCCCCCGGGCCCACTGGTCGAAGGTGAGGTCGTCGCTCACCTCGCGCTCGAGGGTCACGGGCGCGGTGTCGGGCCGCCCCGGCACCTTGACGACGTGGTCGAGCATCCCGTCGTAGAGGGTGACGACGCCGACGCTGGCCTGCAGAGCGCCGACGGCCCGCAGGCCGGGGACGACGGCGCCGTCCCAGGACAGCCGCACCTCGAACGTGCCCATGCTGTCCTCGCCAACCCTGGGCCGTCAGGCCTGGACGACGGTGTCGCGAGGGACGACGACGATGCCGTTGTCGCTCACGTGGAAGCCGCGTGCCCGGTCGTGGGCGTGGTCGATGCCGACCTTCGCGTGCTCCTCGATGACGCAGTACTTGTCGATGATGGCGCGCCGGATCGTCGCATAGCGGCCGATGTCGACGCTGTCGAGGATGACGCTGTCGACGATGGTCGCGTAGCTGTGCACCTTGACCCGCGGCGCGAGCACCGACCCGTGCACCTGCGCCCCGGAGACGACGACGCCGGGGGAGACGGCGGAGTTGAGCGCCTCGCCGACGCGGTCGCCCATCCCGTGGACGAACTTCGCGGGCGGGAGGTAGCCGGTGGAGGTGTAGATCGGCCACTCGTAGTTGTAGAGGTTGAAGACGGGGTGGATCGAGATGAGGTCCATGTTGGCGTCGTAGTAGGCGTCGATGGTGCCGACGTCGCGCCAGTAGCCGCGGTCGCGCTCCGTCGCGCCCGGCACCTCGTTGTCCTTGAAGTCGTAGACGTAGCCCTCGCCGGCGCGGACGAACGCGGGCACGATGTCGCCGCCCATGTCGTGCTTGGTCTCCTCCAGGTCGTGGTCGCGCGTGACCGCGTCCACGAGCACGTCGGCGTCGAAGACGTAGTTCCCCATGGAGGCGAACACCTCGTCGGGGTTGTCGGCCAGGCCCTTGGCGTTCTTGGGCTTCTCGAGGAACTGGCCGATCTTGTGCGGGTCGTCGTCGGCGACCTCGATGACGCCGAACTGGTCGGCGAGCGAGATCGGCTGCCGGATCGCGGCGACGGTCACCCCGGCCCCGGTCTCCCGGTGCTGGTCGACCATCTGCGAGAAGTCCATCCGGTAGACGTGGTCGGCGCCGACGACGACGACGATGTCGGGGTGCTCGTCGTGGATGAGGTTGAGGGACTGGTAGATCGCGTCGGCGCTGCCGAGGAACCAGTCCTTGCCGACCCGCTGCTGGGCGGGCACCGGCGCGACGTAGTTGCCGAGCAGCGTCGACATCCGCCACGTCGAGGTGACGTGCTTGTCGAGGCTGTGCGACTTGTACTGCGTGAGGACGACGACCTTGAGGTAACCGGAGTTGACGACGTTGGACAGCGCGAAGTCGACCAGCCGGTAGATGCCGCCGAAGGGCACCGCGGGCTTGGCGCGGTCGGCCGTCATCGGCATCAGTCGCTTGCCCTCCCCGCCTGCGAGGACGATCGCGAGCACCTTTGGATTTTGCGACCTTCGCGCCATACGCCCAACCCTAGGGGGGCGGAGCCCCGTGCGGCGAGGGCTGACGCGCCATTGTCTCACGGACTATGGTCGCGAGCGTGCGCGTCGACATCCTCAGCAAGGAATACCCACCAGCGGTCTACGGAGGAGCCGGTGTGCACGTCGCCGAGCTGGTCCGCGCCCTGCGCGAACGCGGCGACGTCGAGGTGCAGGTGCGCTGCTTCGGTGCCCCCCGCGACGAGGCCGACACCACGGCCTACGCCGACCTGCCCGAGCTGTCGTCCGCCAACGCGGCGGTGCAGACCCTCGGGGTCGACCTGGCCATGGCGTCGGACTGCGTCGGAGCCGACCTCGTGCACTCGCATACCTGGTACGCCAACTTCGCCGGCCATCTCGCGTCGATGCTCGGCGGTATGCCGCACGTCGTCACCGCCCACAGCCTCGAGCCGATGCGCCCGTGGAAGGCGGAGCAGCTGGGGGGCGGCTACCGCATCTCGTCCTTCGCCGAGCGCCAGTCCTACGAAGCCGCAGCGGCCGTCGTCGCCGTGAGTGCGGGGATGCGCACCGACATCCTCCGGAGCTATCCCTCACTCGACCCCGAGCGGGTCCACGTGGTGCACAACGGGATCGACTCCCAGCTGTGGCAGCCGCAGCGTGACGACGACGTCGTCCGGCGGCACGGCGTGGACCCCGACCAGAAGTCCGTGATCTTCGTCGGGCGGATCACGCGGCAGAAGGGACTGCCCTACCTCCTGCGCGCGGCCGCGTCGCTGCCCCCCGACGTGCAGGTCGTCCTCTGCGCCGGTGCGCCCGACACCCCCGAGATCCTGGCCGAGGTGGAGGGCCTCATGGCCGAGCTCCGGGCCCAGCGTCCACAAGGCGTGGTGTGGATCCCCGAGATGCTCCCCCGCCGCGAGGTGGTGGCGCTGCTCTCGGCGGCCACCGTCTTCGCCTGCCCGTCGGTCTACGAGCCGCTCGGCATCGTCAACCTCGAGGCCATGGCGTGCGAGCTGCCGGTCGTCGCGACGGCGACCGGAGGCATACCCGAGGTGGTCGTTGACGGCGAGACCGGCTGGCTCGTACCGATCGAGCAGGTGCAGGACGGGACGGGTACGCCGGTGGACCCGGCCGTCTTCGTCGCGGACCTCGCTGCGCGGCTCACCGACGCGGTGTCCGACCCGGAGCGGGCCCGCCGGATGGGCCTGGCCGGGCGCACGCGCGCCGTCGAGCACTTCTCGTGGGCCAGCATCGGCGACCGCACGATGGAGGTCTACCGCCAGGTGCTCGACGCCTGACCATCGGGTCGGCGCTCGAGCGGCGGTACGCCGGGGTCAGACCGGGCGCCAGCCGGCGAGCTCCATGACGGCGAGGTTGGCGGCGCCGGCGAGCACGTGGTCGGCCACGCTCTGCAGGGAGCGCAGCCCCGTCTCCCGGCGTCCGGACGAGTAGAGGTCGAGCGACGGGGTGGCGGCGAGGCGCAGGCCCGCGTCGGCGATGACGCCGACGCGGGCGGCCTCGAGCATCACCCGCAGCGCTCGGGGGGACGTACCCTCCGGCACCCCGAGCTGGGTCATGGTGCGGCTGCCGAGGCGCCGTTCCGCGTCCTCGCGCGGCGCCGACGACCACGGCCGGCCGTCCAGGCCCTCCAGCGCGGCCGCGCCGTCGCGCATCCCCTGCGTCAGCTCTCGGTCCAGGTCCCGCAGGGAGAGGGCCTCGAGCTGGTAGCGCGCGACGGGCTCACTGTCGTAGGGGGTCCACTCCACCTGGACGCCCTCGTCGTCCACCGGGCCGAACGTCGACAGGGTCGGGACCAGCAGCCCGCCCATCCCGGCCACGAAGACGCACTCACCCGCCGTCGCCGCTGCGCCCGAGGCGTCGAGCCCGGACCGCGGCATACCGGTGAGGTCACCCGGCCGGGGGAGGGCGACGAGCACGGCGGACTCGCCGAAGTCGCGCCACAGCTCGAGGCGGGCGCACGGGTCACCAGTCACGTGGTCGACGTCCGGGTGCGCCGCTCGCACCGCCAGGTCGGGGTCCAGCCCCGAGCCGGAGGTGGGGGCCAAGGCGGCCGTCGCCCACAGCGCGAAGCGCACCGAGAGGGGCAGGGCCGGCATCCCGCCAGTCTAGGAGGGGCGGCCGATCCCACCACCGCGGACGGCTATGGTCTCGTCCATGAGCGACGTCCTCGCCTTTGCCGGTGTGAGCGTGGTTCGTGGAGGGAAGGCCATCCTCGACGACATCACCTGGGAGGTCGAGGAGGGCGAGCGCTGGGTCGTCCTCGGTCCCAACGGGGCCGGCAAGACCACCCTGCTCCAGCTCGCGTCCGCGCGTATGCACCCCACCACCGGCGTCGCCGGCGTGCTTGGGGAGGTGCTCGGCGCGGTCGACGTCTTCGAGCTGCGGCCGCGGATCGGCTTGTCCAGCGTGGCCATCTCCGAACGGTTCCCGGCGAGCGAGCTGGTCGGCAACGTCGTCGTCACGGCGTCGTATGCCGTGGTGGGACGGTGGCGCGAGGAGTACGACGAGGCCGACTACCGCCGGGCCATGGACCTCCTGGAGTCGCTCGGGGCCGCACACCTCGCCGACCGCACCTACGGCACCCTCAGCGAGGGGGAGCGCAAACGCGTGCAGATCGCGCGGGCGCTGATGACCGACCCCGAGGTCATGCTTCTCGACGAGCCGGCCGCGGGGCTCGACCTCGGTGGGCGCGAGGACCTGGTCGCCCGGCTCGGCGTGCTGGCCCAGGACGTCGACGCGCCCGCGCTGGTGCTCGTCACCCATCACGTCGAGGAGATCCCGCCGGGGTTCACCGACGTCCTGCTCCTGCGGGACGGGCGGATCGTGGCCGCCGGTCCCCTCGAGAGCACGCTGACCGCCGAGAACCTGTCGGCGGCCTTCGGTCTGCCCCTCGTCGTCGAACGGCACGGTGCGCGAT
>JBDSYO010000243.1:0-3594 GCA_039925625.1 Lapillicoccus sp.
CCCCTGGGTTCCGCCGTGTTTGCTCCAGCGTGCCACGGTTATCATGGCGATGGGGCGGCTCAGTGTGAAGCCCCCAGCAGGGGCGGACGGTACGCCCGACGGTGCGCGGCGCATCAGACCGCCAGCCGGAGGAAGGCGACGCCGGGGAAGATGGCGAACAGGACGGTCACCGGCAGCACCAAGAACACGACCGGGACCATCATCGCGATCTCCTTGCGGCCCCCCTCCTCCATGACCGCCCGGCGTCCCGTCTCGCGCACGTCCTGGGCCTGCGCCCGGAGCACCTCCGCGAGGGGGGTGCCGCGCTCCACGGCGACGACGATGCCGTCCACGAAGCGGGCGAGGCTCTGCAGTCCGGTGCGGTCGGCCAGCCCCTGCAGGGCGGTGGGGAGGTTGGCGCCGGCGCGGGCTTCGGACAGGCAGGCGCCCAGCTCTACGGACAGCTCCCCGTGCGACAGGCGGCAGACGCGGTCGAGCGCTCCGGCCGCGCCCTCCCCTGCGCTGACGGCCAAAGCGAGGAGCTCGGCGATGGTCGGGAACTCGGCCAGCATCCGCCGCTCACGCTGGTTCGCCGCTCGGGTCAGCCACATGTCCCGAGCGACGATGCCGGCGCCGACGAAGCTGACGACGAGCAGGGCCACGGGGAGGGCGCCGGCTCCCCGCGCGACCACCGCAAGTGTGCCGAGCACGATGCCCGCCAGGCCCGTGGCGGCGCCCCAGACCACCTGCTCGGCCCGGAACCGCTCCACGTCGGGCTGCAGACCGGCCCGCTGCTGCCGTCGGCGCACCGAGCTCGCCCCGCCGAGCAGCCGCTCGACCGCCCGGGCCAGGTCCACGAGGAGCGGTCGGAAGATCCGCGAGACGCCGGCGACGGAGACGCCCTCAGCGCGGAACAGCAGCCTTGAGGGCCGAGGCGTGTCACGCAGGTAGGGCTCGAGGCGTTCGTTGAGACCGGGCCGTCGCGATGCAGGCACGCCCAGTACGGCGAGGAGGAGTCCCAGGCCTACGGCGGCCCCGATCACAGCACCCGGCCAGCTCCAGCCGGCCCGGGCCACGGCGGCTGCGGTGCTCTGCAGCCAGGTCATCGCAGCACCCGCTCCTCGTCGGGGAGCCGGCCGATCCGCACCATGAGGCGGTAGGCGATCACAGTCACACCGGCCCCGACGGCGAGGACGATGACGCCGGCGGGACTGCTGTACGCCTGCAGCGAGTCGCGCTGGAACGACAGCATCGCCAGGACGATCCACGGCGCGGCGCTGGCCAGGCGGGCCGCGTTGATCGTCCAGCCCTGCCGGGTCTCGAGCTCCGCCCGCGTGCGGGCGTCCTCCCGCAGGAAGGTCGACAGGGTCCGCAGGAGCCGGCCGAGGTCGGACCCGCCGACCTCCCGGGCGATCCGGAGCGACTCGACGAGGCGGTCGCCCACCGGGTCGGCCAGGCGGTCCTTGAGGCGGTCCAGGCAGTCCTGGAAGCGCCCCGTCGCACGGTAGTCCTCGGCGAAGGCGGCAAACGCCGGTCGCAGCTCCTCAGGACCACGGATCGCCAGCTGGCTGAGCGCTTCGGGGAGGGCCAGCCCGGCGCGCACGGCCGACGTGATGTTGTCGACCGCGTCGGGCCATAGGTCGCGCAGGTGGGCCCGACGCGACCGGGCGCGCATCCGCACGAGGGCCAGGGGGGCATACATGGCCATCGCCCCGAAGCACAGGGCGACCGGCACGACCCTGGTGCTCGCGGACATGAGCGTGAAGACCAGCACCCCACCGACCACGCAGGCCGTGACGACGTTTGAGGGGCTGACGCTCGTGTAGCCCGCCTGGGTGATCTCGTCCTGCAGCCGGTCGCGCACTCCGGGCCGGCGCCCCGACTGTCGAGACTCCTCCACGGGCCAGAACGACCACCACACGCAGAACAGGCCCACGCCGAGGAACAGGCCGACGAGGACCGGGGTCACCGCTCCTCCTGGGCCAGCAGCGTGGTCAGGTCGTAGCCCGCGGCCTCGAACCTCTCGACGTGGGGCGGGAACCCGTCGGCCCGCTGCAGCCGTCCGGACCGGGTCACGAAGAGGTCGGCGATCTCGACGACGTCGCCCTCCACGCGACCCGGCACGCCGACGACCTCCTTGACGCGGCGGACCCCGTCGCGGTCGACGGCCTGATGCACGACGACGTCGACCGAGGACGCCACGGTCGGGACGACGAACCGCGACCCGACGTTCTCCCCCGCCAGCAGCGGGAGCGTGCACATCTTGACCATCGCCTCTCGGGCCGAGTTGGCGTGGATGGTGCACATGCCCGGGACCCCGGAGTTGAGGGCGATAAGCAGGTCGAGCGACTCGGCCTGCCGCACCTCGCCGACGATGATCCGCGACGGACGCATCCGCAACGCCTCCTTGACGAGACGTCGCAGGGGCACCTCTCCCGTGCCTTCAAGGCTCGGCTGACGACACTGCATGCTCGCCACGTCGCGCAGCGGGATCTTCAGCTCGAAGACCTCCTCGCAGGTGACGATGCGCTCTCGCGGCGGGATCGACGCGGCCAGGCAGTTGAGGAGCGTCGTCTTGCCGGCCTGGGTGCCGCCGGCGACGAGGATGTTGAGACCGGCCACGACCGCGGCCTCCAGGAAGCGCGCGGCCTGACCGGTGAGGGTGCCGAGGGCCACGAGGTCGTCGAGGTGGTCGGCCCGCACGACGAACTTGCGCACATTGACGTGCCAGTGGTCGCGGGTGATGTCGGGGATGACGACGTGCAGTCGGGAGCCGTCGGGCAGCGTCGCGTCGACGAACGGGGACGAGAGGTCGACCCGGCGGCCCGAGGTGCGGAGCATCCGCTCCACGAGGTCACGCACCTCGTCGGCCGTCAGGATGGTCGTGGTCAGCTCGGCGATCCCGCGCCGGGCGACGAAGACCTTCGACGGCTCGTTGATCCAGATCTCCTCGACGGTCGGGTCGTCGAGGTAGCGCTGTAGCGGACCGAACCCGGCTACGACGTCCATGACCTGCTTCGCGGCGTCCTGCCGGTCCACGATCGCCGGCATCCCTCCGTGCAGCGAGCGCTCGTCGTAGTCGGCGATCACGTCCTGGACGAGGCGGTTGACCTCGACCGGATGACGGGCCGGGTCCAGGCCGGAGCGCCGGATCAGCTCGCGGACCTCGCCCTCGACGACGCGTACCGCATCGGTCACCTGCCCCACCCCCTGACACTGCTCTGGGACCGTCGCGTCCGCCGCCAGCGATCCGTCCGATCATGCTAGGGGTACGTCACCGCAAGCAGGTCGACGCATCCACAGGTCTTCGGATGGGGGTTCCGCGCGCGCCGTGCCTGTGGACAACCCCTGACCGCTGTCGGGGGCATCCGCTGTCATGGACCTGTCCGCGAGAGGTGGAGGGGGACGGACGGTGAGGGTCCAGCTGACGGTGCGCCGCGGGACCGTCGAGCGTGAGGTGGTCGTCGAGTGCGACCCGGCCACCACGGCGGCGGAGCTCACGCCGATGCTGTGCGCCGACCACGACCACGACCACGACCACGACGACGGCACCTGCCGGCTGTCGGTGGCGGGCCGGACCGTCTCGCGGTACGCCCTCGTGGGCTTGCCGCCGTT
>JBDSYO010000244.1:0-3860 GCA_039925625.1 Lapillicoccus sp.
GAACTGGTCCTTCTACGCCTCGCTCGGTCGCCTGCCCATCGGGGTGGCGGTCACCATCGAGTTCATCGGCCCCCTCGTCCTGACCGTCGTCCTGTCCCGCCGCGTCGTCGACCTCGTCGCCGTGCTCTTCGCGGCGGCCGGCGTGGTGCTCATCTCCCAGGCGCTCACCGTGCCCATCGCCGACCTCGACCTGCTCGGGCTGGGACTGGCCGGAGTGGCCGGGGCGTGCTGGGCGGCCTACATCGTGCTGTCGAAGCGCACGGGGGCAGCGTTCACCCAGCTCGACGGCCTGGCGCTCGCGATGCTCGTGGCCTCGGCGGTCGTCACCCCGTTCGGGCTGCTGTCGGCCCCGCAGTGGACGGGGGAGATCCTCCTCAAGGGGCTGGGCATCGCCGTGCTGTCGTCGGTGCTGCCCTACTCGCTCGAGCTGCTGGCGCTGCGGCGGTTGAGCGCGCGGGTGTTCGGGGTGCTGCTCAGCCTGGAACCGGCCATGGCGGCGCTGGCCGGCCTGCTGGTGCTGCACCAACGGCTCAGCCCCCTCCAGCTGCTCGGGATGGCCCTCGTCGTCGTCGCCAGCGTGGTCGTGATGGGCACGTCACGCGCGGGGGCGGCCCCCACCGACGCCGGGCCGGGCTGACTCACGCACAGCCGGGGCCCAGCGTCAGGAGGTCGACGCCTCCTGGTCGCGGGCCTTCTTCCTGGACCGCTCGTGGGCGCTGCGGACCAGGCTGGCCACCGTCGTCACGCCCAGGATGAGCACGATCGCCCCAAGTGAGACGGCGATGGGGATGTCGGGGACGGGGAACGGCTGGCCGCCGTTGAGGAACGGCAGGTTGTTCTCGTGCAGGGCGTGGAGGATGAGCTTCACACCGATGAAGGCGAGGAGCACCGCCAGGCCGATGCTGAGGTAGACCAGCCGCTCGAGCAGTCCGCCGATGAGGAAGTAGAGCTGGCGCAGGCCCATCAGCGCGAAGATGTTCGCGGTGAGGACGAGGTAGGGCTCCTTGGTGAGCCCGTAGATGGCCGGGATCGAGTCCAGCGCGAAGAGCAGGTCGGTGGTCCCGAGGGCGAGCACGACGATGAACAGCGGGGTGACGAGGCGGGACCCGGCCTCGCGGACGGTGAGGCGGGTGCCGTTGTAGTCGGACGACACCGGGAAGCGTCGCTCGACCCAGCGCAGGAACCGGTTCTCCTCGAACTCGTCGTCGTCGCTCTGGCCCTCGCGGGCCAGCTTGACCGCGGTGTAGATGAGGAACAGGCCGAACAGGTAGAAGACCCAGGCGTACTCGTTGATGACTGCTGCTCCGAGCGCGATGAAGATGCCGCGCAGGACGATGGCGATGACGATGCCCGCCAGCAGGGCGGTCTGCTGGTACTTCGCGGGAACGAGGAACTTGCGCATGATGAGCAGGAAGACGAAGAGGTTGTCGATCGAGAGCGAGTACTCGGTCAGCCACCCGGCGTAGAACTCACCGGCGTACTGCCCGCCCTCGCTCCACCACACCCAGAGCCCGAACGCCACGGCCAGTCCCACGAAGAACGAGAGCGCGACGACGCACTCCTTCATGCTCGGGACGTGTGGCCGGCGCCCGATGATCGCCACGTCGACGACGAGGAATGCCGCGAGCAGGCCGATCGTCACCCACCAGGTGAGAGCAGAGACATCCACGCGAGTACAGCCTTCCGGTCGAGGCACAAGGACGCGACCGAAGGTCTCTCCCACCCACCTGACCAGGTGGACCGGGGCCCCGGGAGACCGGCCTGGCGACCAGGACCGTGGCTCCGTGATGACGGGGTGCCCGCGTGGGGATACTCCCCTCCGAACCCCCCTATGGTGTCACAGCCGGGCGGGTGCTCCCGACTCCATCCGACCGGCGGCGACGAGGGTGGCCCGGCGCGCGTCGTCGAGGTCCTCCTCGACGACCACCCGCCCCTCGCTCGCGTGGATCATCCGGCCCGGTCCGGTCACCATGCCGACGTGGTGGGCCGGCCGGCCGTCGCGGGCGAAGAAGTAGAGATCCCCGGGCTGCACCTCCTCGAGCGGCACCGGGACGCACACCGCCTGCTGGTCGTGCGCGTCGCGGGGGACCAGCCGCCCCAGCTCCCGGTGAACCGTGTGCACGAGCCCGGAGCAGTCCAGCCCCTCGGGCGAGGTACCCCCCCAGAGGTAGCCAAGTCCCAGGTGGGCGCGGGCGAACGCGAGGTCCGCGCGACCGTCCGGGCCCGGCCGGGCTGCCCAGGTGTCGTCCTCCGGGCCGTCGCCGTGGCCGCCGGTGTCGTCGGGGATGAGGTGGGCGCGGCGCAGCCACCCGGGGTAGCCCCGGGGGTCGAGCGAGCTCGGCTGCCACGGGAGGACGACGGGCACCCAGCCGGCCGACGCCCGTCGCGGCGCGGACCGATAGGCGTCGGGGGCGTCGTCCAGGAGGACCGGCTCGCCGGCCACGGCCTGGGTCAGCGTGCGGCCGTGCAGCCCCAGACGTCCGTCCCCGTCGACGCCGTCGTCAGGGTGCCGGTCGAGGGCGGCCAGCCACGCGGTGTGGTCGGGGACGTCGGCCACGGCCGGGGCGTCGACCGCACGGGGCCGGTCGGGGGAGACCCACAGGGTCGTCACGGGCACGACGACACGCATGGGAGGCACACGCCCATCGTCACACGGTGAGGCTCGGCAGCCGACCGGGGTCGGACGGCATACTGCCGGAATGCCGACCCGGAGTCCCGGATGACCCCGAGCACCCTGAGCCGTCCTGACCGTGCCGACCTGGCTGCCGCGCTCGCTGCCGTCGTCGCCGGCGCTCCGGCGCCGATCGGGGTCGCGGTCCGAGGGGACGACGGCTTCACGTGGGAGCACGACGCCCAACGGGTGGTCCCGTCAGCGAGCACCATCAAGGTGTCGATCCTGGTCGCGGTGCTGCGACTGGTCGAGGAGGGCCGGCTGCACCTGGACGACCGGGTCGCGCTGCCGCCGGTCGGCGAGCGGGTCGGCGGCGCCGGGGCCCTCAGCCTGCTGCACTCGGTGACGGCGCTGCCGCTGGTCGAGACCCTCCGGCTCATGGTCGCGGTCAGCGACAACGACGCGACCAACGCGATCGTCGACCACGCCGGCCTCCTGCCGAGGCCCGCTGGCGGTGGCCGCCGGGCCGGGCACGACCCCGTCGGTGCTGTGTTCGCGACGGTGCCCATGCCGCATACCCGGTTCGAGCGGCGGCTCATGGATCTCCAAGCCGCTGCGGAGGGCCGGGACAACCGGACCTGCGCCGCTGACCTGGCCGACCTCCTCGTCGCCCTGCGGAAGGGGCGGCTCCTCGGGGCGGACCTCACGACCCTCGCCGTCGAGCTCCTGCGGGCCCAGCCACCGCGCGAGGGGCTGCCGGCCTACCTCGCCGACGACGTGCTCGTCGCGTCCAAGCCCGGCGACCTTCGCGGGGTGCGCACCGAGGTGGCCCTGCTGGAACGGCGGGGCCGGTGGGCCGTCGTGGCGGTCGTCGCCGACGGCCTGGTGCGGGGGAGCGCCGACCGCGGGACGGCGGTACTGCCGATCTTCGCCGCCCTCGGCGAGCTGACCGCGACGCTGCTCTGATGGGGGGCCGGGGTCTCGACCCGGTCACATTCGAGGAATCCCCTGATCGTCGGGCGGCGGCGATGACAGGCTGACCCGTGGGAGGTGGCATGTCGGACTCCGACGACGTGCTCGACCGGTTGGTCGGTGCGCTCAGCCGTGGCGACCGCACGGCGGCCTTGGCGTGCTTCGCGCCAGGCGCGACGGTCGTCGTGTCCGGTGCGCACCACGACTACGCCTCGTACCCGCCGGAGCAGGTCGTCGACGCCCTGCTCCGAGCGTTCATCGAGATCGGCTGGACGGC
>JBDSYO010000245.1:0-10400 GCA_039925625.1 Lapillicoccus sp.
CCGTCTCGTCTGATGCTTCGGCGCCGCGCCGGGCGACGCGCCCGGCCAAGGCGATGAGGGCGGCCGAGCCGACGAAGCCTGCCGCCGCGACCGCGAACGCCGGCGCCATACCGGCCGGGGCGGAGAGGTCGACCATCTGCGAGGCGAGCAGCGCGCCGACGGCCATCCCCACCGATGAGGCGGTGAACTGCCAGGCGAAGACCGTGCGGCGGTCGCTCGAGCCCACCCAGCGCAGGATGATCACCGCCTGCGCGGGCTGGGCGGCCGTGATGCCGGCGCCGAACACGAGCATCGCGGCGAGGAAGGCGATCGGCGTCGAGGCGACGAGCAGGCCGACCGACGCCAGAGCCGCCACCAGCTTGGCGACCACGGCCACCCGCACGGGCGACACCCGGTCGGCGAGACGCCCGCCCAGCGGGGCGGCGAGCAGCGCGCCCACGGAGAACAGGCTGGAGGCCGCCGCGGCGGCGATGGTGCCCCAGCCGCGCGAGCTCGCGGCATACGCGTACTGGTAGGGCAGGACCGTCCCCCAGCCGAGCATGCCGACGGCTCCGGCGAGGACGACGAGACCGGCGGGGCGGGTGCCTCGCATGAGGTGGACCTCAACCTTCAGAAGTAGATTTCGAATATTTCGAAAAGAAAGTTCGACGTCGAAGACTAACATGGCACACTGGCGCATGCCCACCAACCGGCGTCAGCAGACCGAGGCGGAGCGCTACCGCGCTGACGTCGCCACCTACGTGGCGGCCGGGGGCGAGGAGACGGTGCAGCGGGTCGTCACCGCCATCCACGGTCTGCACAAGCGCCTGGGCCGGTGGTACGACCGCCAGCTCGTCGACCTGGGGCTGAGCCAGGGCGAGTGGGCGGTGCTGTCGCGGCTGGCCACCTGCCCCGAAGGGTCCGCGATGACCCCGACGCAGCTGGCCGACGCGTCCGGGATCGCCCCGTCGTCGATGACCCACCGGCTGGACCGGATGACCGGCCGCGGGCTCGTCTCCCGGGCCACCGACCCCGACAACCGCACCCGCGTACGCGTGACCCTCACCCAGGCCGGCTGGGAGATGTTCTCGGCCGCCATCCAGGAGTCCGACGTCATCGAGGGTGACGTGCTCAACGCGCTGACCCCGCAGGAGCGCCAGCAGCTCGCTGCGCTCCTGGAGCAGGTGGTCGTCGGGCTCGACGGTGAGAACGACTGACCACGACGAGCCGACGAGCCGACCGAGCCGACCGGGCCGACCGAGCACGAATGAGCCCAGGTGAGCGTGCTCAGCCCAGCGTGACGTAGGCCGTCGTGCCCACCAGTGCGCCGCCTGATGCGAGGTGCCGGGCGAGGTGGAGGGCACCGTCGAGGTTGGTGCCCTCCGCCGGGTGCACCTCGAGGCCGAGCCTCTCGGTCTCGGCGGCGAACGCCTCGCGCACCGGGTCCGCGAGGAACAGGCCGCCGGTGCTGCTCAGCCGGGCGCCCTCGATGCCCGCGGCGGCCGCGGCCAGCGAGTGGGCCAGGGCCTCCCCCGCCTCCCGGCAGATCCGCGCTGCCTCGGGGTCGGTCGCCGCGAGCGCGGTCACGCCCGGAGCCAGCGCGGCGACGACCTCCACGGCGTCGGGGCGGGTCATCACGTGCCGGGGCCAGCTCTCGGGGTCACCGAGCCGCCCCGTCATGGCCACGAGAAGCGCAGCGCCCGCATCGCTGACGCCGTCGTAGGCCTGGAGCGCGGTCTCGAGGGCGCGCAGCCCGACCCAGGCGGAGGACCCCCGGTCGCCGAGCACGTGCCCCCACCCGTCGATCCGCCGCCACACCGTGTCGAAGTCGGTGGCGAACGCCACCGCGCCGCTCCCGGCGGCCACGACCGCCCCCGGGCGCACTCCGCCGACCGCCCCGACCATGGCCGCGAGCGCGTCGCCGACGAGCGCCGTCCGGCCGGCCCCGACCCGCGCGCGGAGAGCGGCCATGAGGTGCACGGGGTCGGCGAGGGCGACGAGGCCGCGCATCGACCAGACGAGCACGTCCGGCCGCCCCACCGCGGCGACGAGCGGGACGACCGAGTCGATGAGGGCGTCGGTGTCGATGCCCGCGGCGGTGATCCGTACCCCGGTGGCGGACGCCGTCGGCCCGGGTACGCCGTCGACCTCGCTACGGCAGCGCAGGCCGGACCCGCCGATGTCGACGCCGACGAGGACGCTCATCCCGCCCTGCTCCCGGCCGTGGTCACTCAGCGTGCCGGGGCGACGGTGCCGAGGACTGCGGCGACCGAGCCACCGTGAGCCGCGAGGAGCACCCGAGCCTCACGGGCCGGGAGGCCGGCCAGGAGCTGCAGGAGGGCCGGCTTCAGCTCGCCGTCCGCGCCTGCCAGCGCCTCCCGGGCCTCGAGCTCGCCGGCCCCGGTGGCCTCGCGGAGGATCCGGACGACGCGGCCGCGGAGCTTGGCGTTGGTGGCGACGAGGTCGACCATGAGGTTGGACCAGGTGTGGCCGAGCGCGACCATGACCGCCGTCGAGAACCCGTTGAGGACGAGCTTCTGGGCCGTGCCGGCCTTGAGGCGGGTCGACCCGGTAAGCGCCTCGGCCCCGGTGGCCGGGGCCACGAGGTGGTCGACGAAGGGGCCGATCTCCGACTCCGGGTGGGCGGTGACGAGGGCCGTCAAGGCGCCCCGCTCCCGCGCGACCTCCAGCGCTCCGGCGACGTAGGGGGTGCGGCCGGACGCCGTCAGGCCGATGGCGACGTCCTGGGCCCGCAGCACCTGGGCCTCCGCCCGGCCGGCCTCGTGGTCGTCCTCGACGTTCTCGAGGGCCCGGACGAGCGCCGTGGCGCCGCCGGCGTGGTGCGCGACGAACAGGCCGGGAGGCGAGCTGAACGTGGGTGGCAGCTCGGCGGCGTCGAGGACGGCCAGCCGGCCCGACGTGCCCGCCCCGAAGTAGTGCACGGTGCCGCCCCCACGGATCCGGGCGACCGCCCCGTCGACGAGCCGGGACAGCTCGGGCAGCACCACGCCTACGGCCGCCGGCACCGTCGCGTCCTCTGCGTTGAGCAGGCGCAGGACGTCCAGGCTCGACATCCGGTCGATCCCCAGTGTGGCGGGGTTGCGCTCCTCCGTCGGTGCGGTCACCACGACGGCGTCGTCCACCCGGGCGATGGTAGTTTTCTCCGCCGTCGGCGTCAACGACGCCAAGGACTGCCCCGAGCGCTTCACGTCAGGTCGACGAGACGTGATGGCCGGCGACCGCCGCGCGGGTCTCCGCGACGGCCCGCGTCGCGCGCTCGAGGTCACGGTGGGCGACGGCGATGTACAGGCAGTCGACGACGGTCAGGGCCGCGATCCGGCTGGCCGTCGCGCCCGACCGCAGGGAGGTCTCCCGCGCGGCGGTGGTCAGGACGATGTCGGCGGTGCTGACGAGGCGGGAGAGGGGGAAGTTCGTGATGGCGACCGTCGTCGCACCCCGGCCGCGGGCCGTGGCGAGCGCCTCGATGGTCTCCTTGGTCGTCCCCGAGTGGGAGATCCCGATCGCGACATCGCCGGGCCGCAGCAGGGTGGCGCTGGTCAGGGCGACGTGCGGGTCGTTCCAGGCGAAGGCGAGCACGCCGATGCGGTGCAGCTTCTGCTGCGTGTCGATGCCGACGACCCCGCTGGCGCCGATGCCGTAGATGTCGACCCGGGTGGCGCGGGCGATCGCGTCCGCAGCCCGGTCGAGCGAGCCGCGGTCGAGCTGCTGCGCGGTCTCCTCCACGGCACTGGCGTCCGCGTAGGCCACCTTGCTGATGATGTCGTCGACGGTGTCGTCCTCGTTGATGTCCGACTCCGCCACCGTCCGCAGCCGCGGCTGGGCCGACTCGGCGGCCAGAGCGAGCCGAAGCTGCGGGTACCCCGGCATACCGAGCCGTTTGCAGAACCGCAGGACCGTCGTCTCGGACGTATGCGCGGCGTCGGCGAGCTCGCTGATGGTCAGTGCCGAGGAGGCACGCGGGTCGGCGAGGACCCGTTCGGCGACCCGGTCCTCCGCCGGCGAGAGCGACGGACGCAGACCTCGCAGCCTGACCAGCAGCCCCGCCGGCGAGTCCGGTGTCGTGTCCGCCCCCCGGGCGGACTTGCGAGCACGACCAGCCATGTGGGTCAACCTAACGGAGCCCACCGCCCCTGTCCGCCAGAACGCCGGTCGCGACGGATGCCGCCCTCGACGCCCCGCTGGCACACTGTCGCCATGACGCCCGCCGACCGCGACGCGACCCCGTCGCTGGGCGAGTTCCTCCGGGAGCGCCGGATGCGCCTACAGCCCGAGGAGCTGGGCATCAACCGGGCCCGCAGCGGGCGCTCGCACGACGACCCCGGGCTGCGCCGCGAGGAGGTCGCCGAGCTGGCCGACCTCTCGGTGGCCTACTACACGTTCATCGAGCGCGGCCGGGACGTGCGCCCGTCCCGAGAGGTGCTGAGGTCCATCGGGCGCGCGCTCCAGCTCACGGCCGGGGAGCAGCGGATGCTCCAGGACCTGCGCACGGGAGAGCCGCGCCGGCCCCGGGCGCTCCTGACGGACATCGGGGAGGAGGTCGAGGAGCTCACCGGCGTCCTCGAACCCAACCCCACCTACGTCATGGGCGCGCGCTGGGACCTCCTGCACTGGAACCGTGCCGCCGAGCTGCTCTTCATGAACTGGAACCGGCGCCCCGCGCACGAGCGCAACATGCTGTGGTTCTACCTCTGCGACCCCTACGCCCGGCGCCTCTACGTCGACTGGGAGACCGAGGCGCGCACCCAGGTCGCCCACTTCCGCGAGTCCTACTCGCAGTACGGCCACGACTCCTCGTTCATGACCCTGCTCGAGGAGATCTTCGCCGTCACCCCCGAGGCGCGCACGTGGTGGGAGCGCCACGACGGGCCGCCGAACCGCAGCGGGCTCAAGCGGGTACGCCTGCCGGACCATCGCGAGGTCGGGCTGCGGCAGCTGGTGCTCGAGGTGGCCGACAACCCCGAGATCCAGATCGTCACCTACTTCGCGGGCTGGGACGACGTCAACGACGACTCCGACGATGACCCCGATGACCCCGATGAGCCGGACGACGACCCCGATGACAACCACGACGACGGGGACCACGACGGCCGCTGACCGCCCCGCGGACCAGCCGGCGCTGCGCCGCGCGCTGGGGGTGCGCGACGCCGTCGTCATCGGCCTGGGCTCGATGATCGGGGTCGGCGTCTTCGCCGTGTTCGCCCCGGCTGCGACCGCCGCCGGCTCCGGCCTGCTGGTGGGTCTGCTCGTGGCCGCGGTCGTCGCCTGGTGCAACGCCACCGCGTCAGCCCAGCTGGCCGCGCAGTACCCGACCTCCGGCGGCACCTACGTCTACGGCCGCGAGCGGCTCGGGCCCTGGTGGGGGTTCCTGGCGGGTTGGGGCTTCGTCGTCGGCAAGACCGCGTCCTGCGCGGCCATGGCGCTCACCGTGGCGACGTACGCCCTCGGGGGGGACGCGTTCGCCGTGCGGTTCCTCGCGATCGCGGCGGTCGTCGGGCTCACCGTCGTCACCCTGCGCGGCATCACGAAGACCGTCCGGCTCGCGACGGTTCTCGTGCTCGTCACCGTCGGGTCGATCGCAGCGACCCTGCTCGTCGTCGGTGCAGCCAACCGCAGCTGGCACTCACCGCTCGAGTCCCTCGGCTCCGCCTCGGTCTACGGCATCCTGCAGTCCGCCGGCCTGCTCTTCTTCGCCTTCGCCGGGTATGCGCGGATCGCCACCCTGGGCGAGGAGGTTCGTGACCCGGAGACGACGATCCCGCGCGCCATTCCCCGGGCCCTGCTCATCGTCGTCGCCCTGTATGCCGTCGTCGCGGTGGCGCTGCTCGCCGTCCTGGGGCCGGCGGGGGTCGACCGCACCGGCCTTCCCCTGATCGAGGCGGCCCAGCAGGCCGGCGTGGGCTGGCTCGGCGCCCTGGTGCGGGTGGCCGCCGTTCTCGCTGGCCTCGGCGCCCTGCTGGGGCTCGTGACCGGGGTCAGCCGCACCGCCCTGGCCATGGCCCGCGAGGGTGATTTACCCCGTGCGCTGGCCCGGGTCGACGCCGCCCACCAGGTGCCCCAGACCGCGCAGATCGTCGTCTGTGCCGTCGTGATCCTGCTCGTCGTCGCGGTCGACGTGCGCACCGCGATCGGGTTCTCGTCGTTCGGCGTCCTCGTCTACTACGCCGTCGCCAACGCGGCAGCGCTCACCCAGGAGCCCGAGCAGCGCCGGTGGCCGCGGGGGCTGCACGTCCTCGGGCTGGTGGGCTGTGTCCTGCTCGTCGTCACCCTCCCGTGGACGGCCGTCGTCACGGGACTGCTCGTCTTGGCGATCGGCCTCGGCGGACGGGCCGTCGTCCGCCGCTGAGCGACGTCGGAGTAGGGACGTCGGGAGTGGTGCCGGGCGCACGGTTCCGCGAGCGCTGGACACCACTCTCCGGGGATCATGAGGATCAGCGGGAGAGGTCAGCGGCGGCGAGCCGTCCCGAAGATGCTGCGGGTGATCTCGCGGCCGAACGACGTGCCGGCCGAGCGCAGCAAGGACTTCACGGCCGAGTTGCCCAGCATCGACTCGACGACGTTGGGCTGGGCGGCCCGACGCCGCTCCTCGAGCGCCGCCTGCTTCTCGGCGGCGACCCGGGCCCGTTCGGCCTCCTTGGCCGCCGCGGCCTGAGCCTTGTCGGCCGCGGCCTGAGCCTGGGCCGCCTCCTTGGCCGCGGCGGCGTCCGCCTTGGCCTGCGCCTCCGCGGCCGCCGCGTCGGCCTTCGCCTGCGCAGCCGCCGCGACCTCCGCCGCTGCCTGGGCGGCCTGCTCCTGGTCCTGCGCGGTGAGCATCTCGTAGGCGGACTGACGGTCCTGCGCCGTGGCGTACGAGGCGGCCAGGGGTGATGCCGCGACGATCTGGTCCACCGTCGCCTCGGGAGCCGGAGCCATCAGGGTCTCGGGGGCGCGCATCCGCGTCCAGGCCACGGGGGTCGGCGCGCCCCGCTCGGACAGCACGGTGATGACCGCCTCGCCGGTGCCGAGCGAGGTGAGGACCTTGCTCAGGTCGTAGGCGCTGGTGGGGTAGGTGGAGACCGCGGCCTTGAGTGCCTTGGCGTCGTCGGGCGTGAAGGCCCGCAGCGCGTGCTGGACCCGGTTGCCGAGCTGCGCGAGCACGTCACCCGGCACGTCCTTGGGCGACTGGGTGACGAAGAAGATGCCCACCCCCTTGCTCCGGATGAGCCGTACGGTCTGCTGGATGGCGTCGAGGAACGACTTCGACGCGCCGTTGAACAACAGGTGCGCCTCGTCGAAGAAGAAGACCAGCTTGGGCTTGTCGGGGTCCCCGACCTCCGGGAGGTCGTGGTAGAGGTCGGCGAGCAGCCACATGAGGAACGTCGAGAACAGCGCGGGCCGGTCCTGCACTGCGGGCAGCTCGAGCATGGTGACCACGCCGCGGCCGTCGCCGGCCTGCCGGAGCAGGCTCGCGGTGTCGAACTCCGGCAGTCCGAAGAAGACGTCGGCGCCCTGGGCGGAGAACGTGATGAGCTCGCGCAGGATGACCCCGGCGGTGGCCGCGGAAAGCCCGCCGAGGTCCTTGAGGTCCGCCTTGCCCTCGTCGGACGTCAGGTAGGAGACGACCTCCCGCAGGTCCTTGATGTCGTCGAGGAGCAGACCCTTGGTGTCGGCGTAGTGGAACACCAGGCCGAGGCTCGACTCCTGCGTCTCGTTCAGGCCGAGCACCTTGCTCAGCAGCGTGGGCCCGAAGGCCGTGATCGAGGTGCGGATCGGGATGCCCTTGCCCAGGCCGCCGAGCGAGAGGTACTCCACCGGGTACGCCGTGGGCCGCCACTCGAGCCCGAGGCTCGCGCAGCGCTCGATGATCTTCGGGTTCGGCTCGCCGGCCACCGCCATGCCGCTGAGGTCACCCTTGATGTCGGCGAGGAACACGGGGACGCCGGCGGCGGCCAGCTGCTCGGCCATGAGCTGCAGCGTCTTGGTCTTGCCCGTTCCGGTCGCCCCGGCGACGAGACCGTGCCGGTTCATGACGTTGAGCGGGATCTTGACCCGCGCGTCGGGGTAGACCGTGTCCTCGAAGACGGCGCTGCCGAACAGCAGGGACGGCGTGTCGAACGCATACCCCTTGGTGATCGCGGCGATCTGGTCGGGCACGGCGGTGGGGGCGGCGGGGGTAGCCGCAACGGGGGTCTCGCTCACCTTCCGCACTCTAGCCCGCACCAAACGCTCTGTCCTGGACGCGTTTCGGTTGATCCGCGCCCGTAGACTGGACCGGTGACCCTCCCCGCGGTGCCTGCGTGATCTTCAAGGCCGTCGGTGACTCGCGCCCCTACCCCGAGCACGGCTGCGTGTCGGCGCGGGACTGGTCGGAGGTGCCGCCGCGGATGGTCCGGCTGCAGGACCTCGTGACGACCAAGAAGACCCTGGACCTCGACATGCTGCTCGCCGAGGACTCGACGTTTTACGGCGACCTCTTCGCGCACGTCGTGGAGTGGAAGGGCGACCTCTACCTCGAGGACGGCCTCCATCGTGCCCTGCGCGCCGCGCTGCAGCAGCGCCCGACCCTCCATGCGCGCGTCCTCATGCTTGACTAGGCGCCGAAAGGCCTGACTGCGAGCCGGTCCGGCCGTCCCTGCCGAAACAAGGGGGTTCGCCGGTGAGCCACGTCGTCGAGTCGGCCACGTCCCGTCGTCATCGCCGTAACCGTCGCACCGCCATCATCCTCGTGGTGCTCGTGGCCGTCCTCGCCGGCGCCTTCTACTACGCGGCCCAGTACTTCCAGCATCCCCCCGCTCCTTCCGCCGCGGCCTGCCCCACATCCGACATCACGGCGGGCACGGCCGAAGGCCTCCCGGCGCCCGGCCAGATCACCGTCAACGTCTACAACACGACGGGTCGGGCCGGACTCGCCGCGGACACGGCCAAGTCCCTCAAGAGCCTCGGCTACGTGATCGGCACGGTCTCCAACGACCCGGCCAAGCGCAAGATCGACGGCGTGGGCGAGCTGCGCTACGGCCCGGGGGGCAACCCCGGCGCGAACGTGCTCAAGGCGGTCGTGCCCGGCACGGCGTTCACTCTGGACAAGCGGGCCGACGCCACCATCGACCTCGTCATCGGCAACGGGTTCAAGAGCGTCACCGCCCCGACGTCCACCGCGCCGGCGGCCACCGCAGGCGGCCCCTGCTGATCAGCTGCTGAGCCCCGGACGCCGGTCCGGCATATCCCCCACCTGAGCGGCGATGGCGGCGATGGCGAGCTCGTACCCCTGGGTCCCGAGGCCGACGATCACGCCCGTGACGACGTCCGACAGGTACGAGTGGTGCCGGAAGGCCTCGCGCCGGTGCACGTTGGAGATGTGCACCTCCACGACCGGACCGGCGACGAGGTCGACGGCGTCGCGGATCGCGACCGAGGTGTGCGTGTAGGCCCCGGCGTTGATGACGACCCCCGCGTGGTGACGCACGGCGTGGAGCATCTCGACGAGCTCGCCCTCGCGGTTGCTCTGCCGGCAGTCGACGTCGAACCCGAGCCCGTCGGCGTAGGCGCGGCACCGGCCCTCGACGTCGGCCAGCGTCTGCGAGCCGTAGACCTCCGGGTCGCGCTCACCCAGCAGGTTGAGGTTCGGCCCGTTGAGGACCGCGATGACGGGACGCGACACTGTTGCTCCTGGCCGTGACGGCCGGATCACGGATGCTCAAGGCTGTTGGCGGTGGCGGTGGGATTTGAACCCACGGTGGAGTTTCCCCCACACACGCTTTCGAGGCGTGCTCCTTTGGCCGCTCGGACACGCCACCGCCGGGAAGGTTACCGGAGCCGTCGCGCCGCGAAGAAATCGAGCAGCAGGCGCGCGCACTCAGGCTCGCGCACCCCGCCGACCACGGTCACCCGGTGGTTGGCTCGCGGGTCACGGGCCACGTCCCAGACCGAGCCACAGGCTCCCGCCTTGGGGTCGTAGGCCCCGAACACCACGGTCGGCAGCCGGGCCATGACTATCGCGCCCGCACACATGACGCACGGCTCGAGGGTCACGACGAGGGTGCAGCCGATGAGCCGCCACGAGCCGGTATGCCGCGCCGCCTCCCGCAGGGCGACCACCTCCGCGTGCCCGGTGGGGTCCTGCCAGGCCTCGCGCACGTTGTGGCCCTCGCCGACCACCACCCCGTCTGCATCGAGGACGACCGCGCCGACCGGCACGTCCCCCGCCCGCTCCGCCAGCGCGGCGAGCGCGAGCGGGCGCGCCATCGCCTCGGCGTAGGCGGCATATCGGTCCGGCTCCGGGAGCGGGCTGGCGTCGGGCACGCGCTAAGTTTCCCGCATGCGCGTTCACGTGGCGGACCACCAGCTGATCTCCCAGAAGCTGACCTACCTGCGCGACAAGAACACCGACTCGCCGACCTTCCGTCGCCTGGTCGACGAGCTGGTGA
>JBDSYO010000246.1:0-5487 GCA_039925625.1 Lapillicoccus sp.
CGTCACCTCGGGGTGCTGCTCGTCAGCCTGCTCATGCTCGTCGGCCAGCTCCTCGCCGCGGTTCTGCTCGACCTGGTCGACGCCTCGACGCGTGGACACATCACGCCCGTCGCGATCCTGGGGCTGCTCGTCACGCTGGCCGCCGCGGTGCTGGCGGGTCTGGCGGCCCGGCGTCGACCGCATACGGCGGACGCGGCCGGTCAGGGCACCGATACCCGCGTGGCAGGATAAGCGCCCGTGACCGCACGGATCCTCGACGGCCAGGCGACCCTCGCGTCGATCAAGCGGGAGCTGCGTGACCGCATCGCCGCCCTCGCGGAGATCGGCGTGGTGCCCGGTCTGGGCACCGTCCTCGTGGGCGACAACCCCGGCAGCCGGTGGTACGTCGGGGCGAAGCATCGCGACAGCGCCGAGCTCGGCATCAACAGCATCCGGCGCGACCTCCCGGCCACCGCCACGCAGGCCCAGGTCGAGGCCGTCATCGACGAGCTCAACGCCGACCCCGACTGCACCGGGTTCCTCGTGCAGCAGCCCACCGGCCTCGACGAGATGGCGCTGCTGTCGCGGGTCGACCCCGAGAAGGACATCGACGGCCTGCACCCGATGAACCTCGGCTGGCTCGTGCTGGGCAAGCCCGCCCCGCTGCCCTGCACGCCGATGGGGTGCATCGAGCTACTGCGCCGCTACGACGTCCCGATCGCCGGGGCCCACGTCGTCATCATCGGCCGCGGGCTGACGGTGGGTCGCCCGCTCGGGCTGATCCTCACGCGCAAGTCGGAGAACGCCACGGTCACCCTGTGCCACACCGGGACCCGCGACCTGGCCGCCGCCGTCCGCGAGGCCGACATCGTCGTGGCCGCGGCCGGCGTACCCGGCATGGTCACCGCCGACATGCTCAAGCCCGGCGCCGCCGTGCTCGACGTCGACGTCTCGAAGGTCGACGGGAAGACGGCCGGCGACGTCGCCGCCGACGTCGCGGAGGTCGCCGGCTGGGTCAGCCCCAACCCTGGCGGCGTCGGGCCGATGACCCGCGCCATGCTGCTGACCAACGTCGTCGCCGCCGCCGAACGGCAGGCTGGCCTGCGGTGAGGCTGGCACCGCTGCGGCGACTCGGGCTGTGGTGGGTGCTCGGGGGGTTCGCGCTGGCGGGGCTCGGCCTTGTCGTCCTCGGCGGCCGGCTGCGCGTCGGCGGCTTCGTGATCGGGGTCGGGCTGCTGGTCACCGCCGTGCTGCGCGTCGTCGTGCCGGAACCGCACGGCGGGGGCATCGAGGTGCGTTCGCGCATACGCGACGTCGTCACCCTGGTGCTCGCGGCGGCGCTGGTCTTCGGCGCGTTCTTCCTCGTACGCACGTGCGCGCCGGCTGACGGCCAGATCGGCGGCGGTCGGGCCGCGAGCTGCCCCGGCCCCTAGCGCCGCGGCCCCACCAGCGGGCTGGTGTCCGGTTCGTCCCGCCCGGGCCGGGCGGAACCGGACTCACACCCGCCGGTCGGTCCGGCACCGGGCCGGGTCGACTAGCCGGAGCGGGGGCATACCGGACATGCGCCCGGTATGCCGGGTGTCGCGCCAGTCGACCCGGCTCGGCTCGGTCAGATCAGGCCGAGCCCCCGCACGGCGTCGCGCTCCTCGACGAGCTCGGCGACCGTCTTGTCGATCCGGGCCTGGGAGAACGCGTTGACGTCGAGGCCCTGCACGATCGACCAGCGGCCGCCGGACACCGTCACCGGGAACGAGGAGATGAGGCCCTCGGGCACGCCGTAGGAGCCGTCGGAGCAGACGGCCATCGACACCCAGTCACCCTCAGCGGTGCCCTGGGCCCAGGTGCGGGCGTGGTCGAGCGTCGCCGAGGCGGCGCTGGCCGCGGACGACGAGCCGCGCGCCTCGATGATGGCGGCGCCCCGCTTGGCCACCGTGGGGATGAACGTGTCGGCGAGCCACTGCTCGTCGTCGACGGCCTCCGCGGCGTTCCGGCCGCCGACCTCGGCGTGGAAGATGTCGGGGTACTGGGTGGCGGAGTGGTTTCCCCAGATGGTCATCCGGCGGATCTCGGTCACCGGCACCTCCAGCTTGGCGGCGAGCTGGGAGATGGCGCGGTTGTGGTCCAGCCGGGTCAGGGCCGAGAACTGCTCGCGCGGGATGTCGGGCGCGTTGCTCATGGCGATGAGCGCGTTGGTGTTGGCCGGGTTCCCCGTGACGAGCACGTGCACGTCGTCGGCGGCCACCTCGTTGAGCGCGTTGCCCTGCGGCTTGAAGATGCCCCCGTTGGCCTCGAGCAGGTCGCCGCGCTCCATGCCCGGCCCACGCGGGCGCGCGCCGACGAGCAGGGCGTGGTTGACGCCGTCGAAGACCTTGCGTGGGTCGTCGCCGATCTCGACCTTGGCCAGCGTGGGGAACGCACAGTCGTCGAGCTCCATGACGACGCCCTCGAGCGTCTTGAGGGCCGGGGTGATCTCCAGCAGCCGCAGCTCGATCGGGGTGTCCTTGCCCAGCAGGTCGCCGTTGGCGAGGCGGAAGAGCAGGCTGTAGCCGATCTGGCCCGCGGCGCCGGTGACGGCGACCTTGACGGGCTGGCGGGTCGGGTGGGTGGCGGCAGCAGTGTCGGTCACGCCCAGCGACGCTACCAGCCGGTATGCCGGTGCGCCCCTGCGGTGGTCACGTCCGGTCAGTCACGGGTGGCGGCCGTCGGGGGGACCTCGGCGACGACCTCGCCCGGGTTGACTGCTCCGCCCACGTCGAGGTTGCTGCGGTCGATGCCGGTGATCGCCTCGAACGACCAGCCGGCGATGACCGCCCCGACGATCGGCGCGACGACGAAGAGCCACACCTGGCCCGGAGCGCCGTTGCCGTTGAAGAACGCGACCCCCAGGGAGCGCGCCGGGTTGACCGAGGTGTTGTCGATGGGGATGGAGATGAGGTGGATCAACGTCAGGGTCAGGCCGATGGCCAGCGGCGCGAAGCCGGTGGGCGCGTGGCTCGTGGTCACCCCGAGGATGACGAAGACGAAGAACGCGGTGAGCAGGACCTCGATGAGCAGCGCCGCGAGCAGGCTGAAGCCCCCGGGGGAGTGCTCCCCATAGCCGTTGGCGGCGAGCTTGCCGGCCACGCCGGCGCTGCCGTTGACGCTCTTGGCGAGGCCCCACAGGACGGCGCCGGCCAGGAACGCCCCGACGAGCTGGGCGGCGATGTAGGCGCCCATGTCGCGCACGTTGTCGAACCGGCGTGCCGCCCAGAGCCCGATGGTCACGGCGGGGTTGAAGTGCGCCCCCGAGACGTGCCCCACCGCATACGCCATCGTCACCACCGAGAGCCCGAAGGCCAGCGCGACCCCGAGCAGGCCCACGCCGAGCTGCGACGAGGGGGTGGTGAGCCCGGTGGGCGTGAAAAACGACGACCCGAAGATCGCCGTCCCGCACCCGGCGAGCACGAGCCAGAAGGTCCCGAGGAGCTCCGCGCCGAGTCGCTTGCGGAGGGGCGGTGTCGTCATGCGGGAAATCTAGCGGAGCCGGAGACGAAGGGCCCCGGCGGATTTATCTTGACGTCAAGATATAGATATGCTGCGGGTGACGTCCCGACGAGTGCAGGAGCCGCCCCATGAGCCGCATCATCTACACGCTCACCGACGAGGCGCCCCTCCTCGCCACCTACTCGTTCCTCCCGGTGGTGCAGGCGTACGCGTCGGCCGCCGGGGTCGTGGTGGAGACCCGGGACATCTCCTTGTCCGGACGCATCATCGCGGTGTTCTCCGACGTCCTGCCCGAGGACCAGGCCACGTCCGACGCCCTGGCCGAGCTGGGCGAGCTGGCCACGACGCCCGAGGCCAACATCATCAAGCTGCCCAACGTCTCTGCGTCCGTACCCCAGCTCAAGGCCGCGGTGGCCGAGCTGCGCGGCCAGGGCGTGGCCGTCCCTGCCTACCCCGACGAGCCGTCCACCGACGAGGAGCACGACACCCGCGCCCGCTACGACAAGATCAAGGGCAGCGCCGTCAACCCCGTTCTGCGCGAAGGCAACTCTGACCGACGCGCTCCCGCGTCGGTGAAGAGCTTCGCCCGCAAGCACCCCCACTCGATGGGCGCGTGGAGCCCCGAGTCCAAGACCAACGTGGCGACGATGGAGTTCGACGACTTCCGCCGCAACGAGAAGTCGGTCGTCGTCGACGCCGACGGCACCGTCGACATCCGGCTCCAGCCGGCCGGCGGTGGTGAAGGCGGCGAGGCGGTGGTGCTGCGCAGCGGCGTCCCGGTGACCGCCGGCGAGATCCTGGACGCCACCGTGATGCGCGCTGAGGCGCTCGACACCTTCGTCGCCGAGCAGATCGCGCGTGCGCAGGCCGAGGGCATCCTCTTCTCGGTGCACCTCAAGGCGACGATGATGAAGGTCTCCGACCCCGTCATCTTCGGCCACGTCGTCCGGGCCTACTTCGGCGACGTCTTCGCGCAGTTCGGTGACGAGCTCACCCGCGCCGGGCTCGACGGCAGCAACGGGCTCGGGGCCATCCTGTCGGGCCTCTCCGGTCTCGAGCACGGGGCCGCGATCAAGGCGGCCATCGAGCAGCGCCTCGCCGACGGCCCGCGCCTGGCGATGGTCGACTCCGACCGCGGCATCACCAACCTGCACGTCCCGAGCGACGTCATCGTCGACGCGTCGATGCCGGCCATGATCCGCTCCTCCGGGCACATGTGGGGAGCCGACGGCCAGGAGCACGACACGCTCGCGGTCATCCCCGACTCCTCGTACGCGCCGATCTACCAGGTCGTCATCGACGACTGCCGCGCCCACGGCGCCTTCGACCCCCGCACGATGGGGTCGGTGCCGAACGTCGGCCTCATGGCGCAGAAGGCCGAGGAGTACGGCAGCCACGACAAGACCTTCGTCATCGACCGCGCCGGCACGGTGCAGGTGGTCGGTGGCGACGGCACGGTGCTTATCGAGCACGAGGTGCAGAAGGGTGACATCTGGCGCGCCTGCCAGACCAAGGACGCTGCTGTGCGTGACTGGGTCAAGCTGGCCGTCACGCGGGCGCGGGCCAGCGGCAGCCCCGCGGTCTTCTGGCTCGACGCCTACCGCGCCCACGACGCGCAGCTCATCGGCAAGGTCAACGACTACCTTGCCGAGCACGACACCGACGGCCTCGACATCCAGGTGACGTCCCCGGTGCACGCCATGGAGCTCTCGCTCGAGCGGATCCGCCGCGGCGAGGACACCATCTCAGTCACGGGCAACGTGCTGCGCGACTACCTCACCGACCTCTTCCCGATCCTCGAGCTGGGTACGAGCGCCAAGATGCTCTCCGTCGTGCCGCTCATGAACGGCGGTGGCCTGTTCGAGACCGGCGCCGGCGGCTCGGCGCCGAAGCACGTCCAGCAGCTCGTGCAGGAGAACCACCTGCGCTGGGACAGCCTGGGCGAGTTCATGGCGCTGGCCGAGTCGTTCCGGCACCTCTCGGACTCCACGGGAAACCCGGGTGCGGCGGTCCTGGCCGAGAGCC
>JBDSYO010000247.1:0-16756 GCA_039925625.1 Lapillicoccus sp.
GCTCGTTGGTCCATTTCGTGCCGTCGCTGGGGCGCCTCAGCTCTCGGACCGTGGCGGTGTCGACCAGGAAAGTGGAAGTGCGCGCGGACCCTGTCCATTTCGCATCGGATGTCGCTGATGTCCATCGGTCCTCCGCCCGTCCGCAGTGAAGTCTCAACCCTAGGTCGCCGAGGCCGAAAGCCGGCTGACCCCGGGGCACGGCTGACGACGGGGGGCGTGAGGCGGCAACCAAACCAATCCTCCGACGCCGTGAGCATCTCGACGATACTGGTGTGGATCGATCCCGGACCCGGCCACGGTAACCTCGTTCGCACCCCGGGTGGGGGCATCGATGAATCACGGCGACCCGTTCACGCAATGCACACGCAAGGGGTTGACAAGGGTCCGCTCACGCCGCGAGGTGTCTGGCTCTGCCCTTGCGTCCTTTCGTCCTTTGGAACGCGAGCGGGGCGTCCGAATCTGCGGATGAGTGTGCTGGCTCATCCGTGCTGAAGGCGTTCTGAGCCCCAGGCAGGCACCTCGGGTACGCGATTCACGAGAGATGACACGGTGTTGGGACCGAAACCCTGGCCATTCGGATCCACGCCTGCCAGTCTCCGCCGGAGGGTCAAAAGGGGGCCCGTAGGCCCAAGGCATGTCTGGGTCGGGCTCTTCCACACTTCGTGTCGTACCAGCCTCAGCTCGAGCACTAAGCCCGGCGAGGGCGATGTGCTCGGCCACGCGGCGGCCCGATCGCATCTGCGGCCGTGTCGGCGCCGGAGCGTTTGCTGTCCCTTGATGTGTCGCCGGGGGCGGTGGGCCTCGATGGGATGATGGACTCATCCCAGGCACCGGTGAGGAGCAGGTTATAGAGACCCGGTTAACGACGGCCGAGGTACCGCCCGAGACCGTCACCGGCTCCGGCGGCTTTGCGGTCGGCAACAACGGCGCATAGTTCGCGGTCGGCCGACGATGCCGGCATTGGGCGGGGACCTGGCCGGCGGCCAGCATCGACTCCGAAGGCTGCCTGGCCTGCCCCTGGCACAAGTCCAGGTACGAGGTGACAACTGGACGAATGGTCCGTGGGCCTCACGGAGTATTCGCCAGGATCTCGGGCCTGGGCGCCGGGGTTCGTGGCCCTGACCAAGGTCTGGCCATTGCGCCGCGGCACCGACACCCAGGACGGCGACGAGGTTTACGTCGACTGACGCCGGCACAACGGTGCCGCCGGGATGGTTCCTGCGGAGGGCCCGACGATCGCCGGGCGCCAGCGGACAACCGGGCGGCTCGTGGGAGCCACGCGGCGGGCCACTGGACGGGGTTCGCTAGGGCGGGCCGCGATCCGCGGCGTCTCATTACCCAGTGACTGGCAGGCCGAATGGCGGCACCGGCCGGTCGAGGCAAGCCATCCCGACGGCCGTGACGATGCGGCTGCGGTCCGACCGCCGGGCCGGCGACCCAGGGTCGACCGCGGACACGGTTCGTGCGAGGGTGGGGTGATGGAGAAGTCCTCGTTGACCGCCCTGGCTCGCGAGCAGCTGAAGCTGGCGAAGCAGGCTGCCAGCGGACGCAGCGCCGATACCGTCTACGGCGGCCACGAGCACGTACTCCGCCAGACCGTCATTGCGCTGGTCGCGGGCCGCGGGCTCAGCGAGCACCAAAACCCGGGTGAGGCCACCGTGCACGTGCTCCACGGGCGCGTCCGCCTCGACAACAACGAGCATCGATGGGAAGGCACGCCTGGTGACCTGCTGATCGTTCCGACGGGTCGGCATTCTCTTGAGGCGCTCGAGGACTCCGTTGTGCTTCTCACCGTGGCAAAGACCGGGTCCTGACCGGGTCGGGAGGCGTCGGGAGAGGTTGTCATGTGTCACTACTGCGGTTGCCGGGAGATGCCGCTGTTGCGGGACTACATCGCCGAGCATGAGCGGGCGGTGAACCTCGGAGGTGCGGCGGTGCGGGCACTGGACGCGGGCGACCCCAGCCGGGCACGTGAGCTGCTGGCCGCGATGGCAGAGGAGCTGGCGTCGCATTGGCGCGGCGAGGAGGGCGGCCTGTTCGCGGTGATGGAGAAGGATGAGCTGTTCGCCGAGCACATCGCACCGCTGGTGCGCGAGCACCGCGAGCTGGCGGGTCTGCTCGAGTCGGCCGACCTATCGGACCTGGATGACCAGGACCGCGTTCGCCACGCTGTTGACGACCTCCACGAACACATCGCCAAGGAGGAGGACGGCCTGTTCCCGGCGTCGCTGACCGCCCTCGCAGGCGACGAGTGGGACGCAGCAATGGCGGCCTGGCAGCAGGCTCATCCCGATCGGCAGTTGATCGCCGACGCACACCCCCATAACCCCGCCGGGGCAGGAGACACTGGCCCCGACCCGCGACCATCCGGAGGCACTTAGCGCGGCCAAATTTGGACCAGGGTCTCCCTTCATCGACCGCGTCGCGCGGAAACGGCATGGCGGAGGCCCAGTTGAGTTCCGACAAGGGCCGGTGACTCGACCCCTGCGAGCCCCAAGCGGCGCCTCGCTCTGCGCCCGCGGGATCCGCACCTGCAGGGTGCACGAAACTGCACTCACCTGCGAGCGGTCGACCTCTCATACTGGAGGTCGCTCGGCCCCTCGAGGGGCGCCCGACTGGTGCGTCACTCCGCGAATGCACCGGGCCTATCCCTCCGGCGTCCCGCTCGACCGCCGCAGTGTCCGCAACAACCCTACTACATTCTTAGGTGGAGGTACTCGCTGGTCAGGACCCTGCCGCGTGATTGCTTTGACCTATTCCGTGCGGAAGGCACCACGGTCTTTCCGGGGACTTCCGCCGCGCTCGACGACGAACCTGACCGCGGGCCCAGCGAGCTTCGAAGAGCTCGGCCAGGTCCGTGAGCACGGCGTCGATGTCCGAGTTCGTACCGCCCAGAGTTCCCCTCAAGCCGTTGTCAGTGCTCGGGATGGTCGACCTGACCCATGACCAGGACGGGAAATTCGGGCACGCCTGTTGGATTTAATCGTGGCCGGGCGGAAGCCGCCTAAGGCCACGGCTGCGAGAGGGCGCTGAGGCGTTCCGGGCTCAGGTGAAGATCGCCACGTTGATTCCGTTCCACGGGTATAAACGCGATCGACGACCAGTTCGAGGACACGATCGATCTCGTCGACGCCTTTAGACGCCGTCAAGCTCGGAGGTCACGCCACAGACTAAGTCAGGCGTCCTGCCCAGCAGGAGACCCTCGGCCACCGTGGCCAGGCCCGCAACGCCCTGTACAGGATCCGGACCATCCTGCGCTACGGCCGAGAGCACCTCACCTGGCCCGCCTGGACCGCCTGGACCGCGCGATCGCTGCCGCCGAACGCCACGACGAGGTCCACAAAGCCTGGCAAGCCAGCCAGCAGCTTTGCTCTGCGTTGCACAAGGGCACCCCGGCCGAGGGCCGCCGGACCGCCTAGCACGTAATCGCCTCGTTCCCGTCCTGCTCGATCCCCGAGATCGCCCGATTGAATGACGCCGCGGCAGTGACGTGAGCCTTTTCTGGCTTACTTCGCCACCGCCGGCGCGAGCAACGGCGGCAAGAAGCATGTAGGCGTTGACGAGAGGGAGAACCTCAGGGTGAGGTGTGGATTGTCGAAGTCATGCACCACCCGGAGGCTCTGTGTCCCACGCTAACGCTCGCCGCAATGTCCACGGTCGTCGTCTGCTGGTGGACCCGGGTCCGCCGCCAGGGTTGGGCGGTCGCGCACGCGGCGAAGGCGTTGGAATATCGCGTCAGTGCCCGCGTCGGTGGGTGAACCGGTTCGATGCCGAGGGCGAGGCCGGGCTGTCCGACCGGTCATCCCGCCCGAGGTCGAGCCCACGCCGGACCACCGCGGCGGTGGAGGCCGCGATCATGGCAACGCGGGTGGAGCACCGTCGAGAACAGGACTGGCTCGGACCTGAGTTGGGCGTGCCGGCCCGCACTGTTTCGCGGGTCCTGCGCCGCCGCGATATGCCGCACCTGCGGTGCTGGACCCGCTGACCGGTGAGGTGATCCGCTCGTCCAAGACCACCGCGGTGCACTATGAACGCGAAAGGCCCGGGGAGCTGGTCCACGTCGACGTCAAGAAGATCGGCAAGATCCCCGGCGGCGGCGGGTGGCGCGCCCACGGCCGCTCGATGGGCTCGACCGCGGCGATGAAGAAGGCCCGGACCGGAACTCCCCGGACGGTGAGGTGACTGGCTTCGGCACCGCCACCACACCGTCCCGGGGTTCACGCTTCGGATCGACACGACGAGCAAGGGTGGGACTTTCACATGGCCACCAGCGGGGACCGCCACCTGGCACCTGCGGGAAGTTCTCATGGCCACGGACAAGGAGCCAACATTCGCGACCACACGCCAACCCACCCACCAGCAGCCGCACCCCCCCAGGGTGGAGCGACATTCGTGACCACGAAGATCTCAACCGGGACTAGGCAAGGTGACCACACTCAGGTGCAACGCCGGAGTGCTGACCGGCACGCTCACTGGGATCTCCTTGGTCGTCGACGTCGGCGGCGCGCTGATGGTCGTGGCCCTGGCCGTGGTGGCTTTCGCAATCCGTGCGTCGGGGATGGCGGTGGGCGTCAGGCCCTCGTCCGACAAGCCTTCCCGTTCCTATTCCTCGTGCTGCTCGTTAGCATTCCGCTCGGCATGTGGTCGACGCGGCAGTCCAGGGCTTGAACCCCGGCACACCCGCTTGAGCCGCCGACATCCACCGCTGCGTCTCAGGCGTCTTCCGTGGTCTGGGTAGGGCTCAGTAGCCGGACGAGAACAGCGGCGTGGCTGATGTCGTAGCGCTTGGTCGAGGTCAGCAGGGTCAGCCCGGCGGGTCCGCAGTCGCGGACAAGCGCCCGCAGATGGGTCAGGGCGGCGGCCGGTTCTCCAGCGGTGAGCTCTGCACGATAACGACGGCCGAACTCCTCGAAGCGGGCTGGTTCGTGTCCGTACCAGGTGCGCAGCTGCGTCGACGGAGCCACCCCTTTGAGCCACACGTCGATCCGGGCGCGTTCGTGGCTCAGACCTCGCGGCCAGATCCGGTCGACGAGCACCCGGTACCCGTCGCTTGACGCCGGCTCCTCGTAGATTCTCTTCAGCAGCACGGGGTGCCTCGGGGTTATGTCGTCCACACTCCTTGACAGACTCAGTACCAAAATCGTTCCGAAGAGCGCCGCTCGGAAAGTGGTGGAAGTTGGTGCGGCTCGCTGACACGATCTGCGACCCGGCGCCCCAGCTCGGCCATTGCCTCACGTCCGTTCATCGGCGAGCTGCCGACACCTATGAGCAGGGGGCAGGGTTGCTCCCCGAGGTCGAACCGCTGGCTTCGCCAGCTTTTGATGAGGCGATAGGCGCCGCTGCTGACCGGACCGCGCGCTGGGCTGACGGCATACCCCCACTCCTGGACAGGCCGGGAGTCGGAGCGGCCGCCGCGGATGGTCTCGCCGAGAAGAACGCGCAGCACCTCGGGATCACCGATGTCCAGGCCGTCGACCCAGTACGCCTGGAACAGCAGGCGTCGAACCCGCTCGGCCACGCCGGACCGGTATGCCTCGGCGTAGCCCGCTACCGCCGCCTGGGTGCTCGCCAGCAGGGCCGAGACCCGCCCGGGCAAGTCCTCCTCCGGCGACACCAAGACGCTCATCGCCTGCCACCGGACGGACTGCTCTCGGTTCTGCGGCCCGCCCCTCTGCCCTTTCAGCGGGAGGAGAGGGTGATGCTCGACCGCGCGCCAGTCGACCCGGTCAGGCCCGTCGTCCAGAAGGTCCGCGCGCCAGCTGGCCAGGTAGCATGCCGGGCACGTGAAGTCGCCGTACACGATCAGGCTCATGATGCCTCTTTCGATGTCTCCAGCCGTACGGGTGCTTTGATGCCATGTCCGGCCACTCACTTGGCTGCCCCCAGGTGGACCATGCAGAGCTCTGGCTTGACGAAGGGCACCAGGCGAGGCGCCGCGGAGGCGCCCAGGCGGGTGAGGCTGCCTCGCAGCAGACCCAGGTGCACAGCGCAGACGACCTCTGGGTGATCGCGGGCGACAGCGCGGAACGGGCAGGCGCGTAGGGCGATCTGGCGGCCATGCTCGGAGGTGCGGACCTCGGGTGCGAACCCGAGGCGCTCAAACAGGCTGATCACCTGTACCACGGCATCATCGGCCGTGGCAGCGTCCTGCGACGGGACGCCCACGAGCTGCCGGGCCCACTCCTCGCCGATCTGCTCGGCGCGCACCGACCTCCCATCGGGGGTGTCGGACAGACCTTCGGCGAGCAGCCTGGCCAGGCCCTCGTAGTGGCTGGTGCCGTGCTGCCCTTCGGCTGTGGCATATGCCGTCCGCGGGCGGCCCAGTCCGTCATGCGATGGGTCCTGGCGCACCACCAGACCCGCGCGACGCAGAGTCTCGAGGTGGAACCGGACGGTCGAGGGGTGCAGTCCCACGGCCATGCCAAGGTCATGAACGTCGCGGGCGGTGGGGTCGGACTGCAGAAGCTCCACGAGGCGACGGCGGGTGGGCGAGGCGAGCGCGGCGTGGACCCCGCCGGCCGACGCGGACGCTGGACGGGGGCTCATAAGACGCTCCCGGGCCAGCCGGCCACCAGCGGGGTGTCCGTGCCTAGCGCACCCCTCTTCGCGGCGCCCCCCGGGGAGCCGAGCGGCTCGGCCATGCCGGGAAGTGCCTCGGTGAAGAACTCGACGTTGTCCCTCGTGAACGGCGCCCATTCAGCCGGCACGTCGTCCTCGTAGTAGATGGCCTCCACCGGGCACACCGGCTCACAGGCACCACAGTCGACGCACTCGTCAGGGTGGATGTAGAGGGCCCGTTGTCCTTCGTAAATGCAGTCCACGGGGCACTCGTCAACGCAGGCGCGGTCCACCACGTCGATGCACGGCTGCGCGATTACATACGTCACTGTGATGACCTTCGGTCAGCTCGCCCAGGATTTTGAGTACCACGTTGATCATAACTGGGACCCGGGTCTTTAGAGTAGATTATTCCTCAGAAAGGGGGAACAGGGACGATGGGCGGTGAGGGCGCATGGGGGGTTCCTCGGGACGAACCACCCGGCTGGGCTGCGCTGTACCGGAACGGTGCACGTGGGCGGGGGTGAGCGGTGAGATGACGCCGTGTCCGTGAACATCGAACCCGGCGTGAGATGGGTGCCAATATGGCTGGTGGACCAGTTGGCCGAGGAAAGCGCGGTGCACCTCGACCTCGCCGGACAGCCGGTCTGTCTGGCCCGCAGCCGCGGACGGGTCTATGCCCTGCTCGATGTCTGCAGCCACGGGCAGGTCGCCTTGTCCGACGGGGAGATCGGCGACGGCTATGTCGAGTGCTGGCTTCACGGCTCGCGCTTCGATCTGGCGACAGGGCGACCCACCGGACCACCGGCGACCCAAGCGGTCCCCGTCTATCCCGTCCGCGTCGTTGACGGGACCATAGAGGTAGGTGTTCCCGCACAATGACCACCGGCGAACGCGAGGCCAGCCCCCCGGCGGTGGCCGACCAGGCGCCGGCACCGCCTGGGACGTCGGCACCGTCTGGGGCGCCGAAAGGCCGGGCGGTGGTCAGGTGGATCACCTCGACCGACCACACGGTGATCGGCAACGCGTACTTGATTACCTCCTTCACCTGGTTCCTCCGCGGAGCTGTGGCAGATTGCAATGCTCGTCCGCGCTGGGCTGATGGCCCTGGGGTGCAGATCGTGCACAGGCCGGAGCAGCAGTACAACCAGCTGTCCAGCATGCGCGGCACGATCATGCTGCGGTTTGCGACCCCGCTTTTCGCTGGCTTCGCCATCGCGATCATGCCGGTGCAGATCGCCGCGGCCGGACGTCCCCTTCCCGCGGCTGAACATGTTCGCGGACTGGCTCTACCTGCTCGGCGGCCCGATCGCAGCAGCAGTGTTCCTCAGTCCCCAGGGGTCGTTGTCGTCGGCTGGGCTGCCTGCGCGCCGCCGTCCGATGTCACCACCAGCGCCGCCTTCCTGCTCGTGACTTCGGCCCTGTCGTTCCTCTACGACGCGTCTGGGCTACCCGCCGCCGAGCGCCGTTTGGAGGGCGACCCTTGGGGTCATGCGGGTGCGCTCCGGGGGATGTCCTGCCGGCGGCCTCGGCACAACGTCGACTCGACCCCTCGGATCCGCTCCCAGCGGTCAGCGTTCGACCATCTCTATCCCCATCCGCGCCACCAGCCGGCTACCGAGCCCGGCCCGGGAACGATGGAGGACTATTGCCCGCGGAACACACGCGGGCATTTACGAGACATCGATGATTCCATCTTCTGGAAGTGAGAGACGATCGAGATGAGTGACGAGTCGACGGTCGAAGTGGTGGGGGACCACACCTACGTGCTGCATCTCCAGGACTCCGAGGGCGGGGCCGTCGAGATCCGCGTTTATGCCAACCCGGAGGTGGTGGCCCGTCTCGCCGCTGTGGTCAACACGGACGAATATCAGATCATCATGGCGACGGCCGCCTACCTGATTGCACGGCAACGAGCAGACGACTTACCGACATTCCTCGAGCTGGACGATGTGGCGGCTGCCTACGATGGGTACCTCAAAGATATTTCAGCCCGGCTCCGCACCGATGAGCGGCCGCGCGACCATTGACTTAGATGCGACGGTCGTGATGCGCCGGTGGACCTTCTTCTCATTGTTCTCATCGGTGCCCTACCGCCGGGGTGGCTGGTGCGGTGTACCAGCCAGCCCCAAACACCGCTCCGAGAACTTCCCGGGCATTTAACGACTCGATCGCGTTCGTGCTCAACAGGACGAGGCGGATCTCGATGTCATTGATGACGAGCGGGTGGGCATGCGCGACGATGGTCACGGCGAGTTTGCTTCCTTCCGGACACAACGGACAGGGATCCGACCGCCAATACGGGCCGGCGCAAACCTGGATGGAAGTCACTTCGGGGCAGCACTGTGATGAGCCACGACCCCGCCACTACGCGGGGACGGGCAGTCTTCTGATCAAGTCACCGAGGTGAAGCCGGGTCAGCGCCGGCCACCGTCCCGGGTCGGACAAGTCGAATTGAAGGCATTCCGAGGAGGCCGTGCATATCAAGAGTCACGACCCGGTACGAGGCGACTGCAGCTAACCCTGCCACCCAGTCCCAGACCAGGCCACCCCAAGACTCACACCCAGGCATGTCAGTCAGACCGCGCGTCGCCTTGACGCGCACGCCAGCACAAGCCTCGAGCCGAGCACAGAGGCGCCGACCAGAACACATCCGGTCGGCGCCCCACCTGCCCGCTTAACAGGACCTCGGCTCCTGAACATTGCGGTGGCGGTGCGGTGGGTGAAGTGGGTCGACGTCCCCGGCTGCCACGATGCTTGGTGCAAATGTCACGGTGGCCCACCTCAGGATTTAACGGTCTCAGATGCGGGCGTCCATGTCCTGGTAGCCGGTGTCCTCGCGGGTACCGCCCATGCCGTCGCCGACCTGTTTGTAATCCTTGATCCACGACACCGATCGCACCCATTTGACCATCTTGTAGCCGTGCATCGACTCGGTTCGCAACCGCAGCGGCGCCCCGTACATCTCTGGCAAAGGGCCGTCGTTCATTCCCCAGGCCAGGATGGTCTCGTCCTCCATCGCCATGTCTTTGGTCAGCACCGTGTAGTAGGGCTCGACGGGCCGGCCGTCGTGCATGTGCTGGGCCATGCCGAAGGACTCGACCATGACGTAGTTGGCATCATCCAGCGGCTCCACCTGAGCCAGGACGTCGCGCAGGCGGATGCCGGACCACTTCGCGATCCCGGTCCACCCCTGCATGCATGTGTGCATGGTGATCTGGTCCTGCCCGGAGATCGCCTTGAGCTCATCGAGGGAGAAGGACCCGGGCTCGGCCACCCGGCCTCCGACCTCCAGTCGGAATCCACGAAACTCGTCCTCGCGCAGCTGCAGCCATCGCGGGGACTGCTCCAGGTCCGGGGGGCGGGTGTTGACCCAGTGGAACGGGGAGATGTCCGCCTCCGTGAACGTCTGGTGCTCGCGTTGGCGGGAGGTCATCCGGTTCAGGAAGGCGACCTTGACTGGCCTCTGCAGCCCATAAAGCACCCGCTGGGACGTGCGCACATCGACCAGCGACAGGTACGACGCGGCCACCCAGATGGCCACGACCACGACCACCCCGATGATCACCCGGGTGACTGCCTGACCCACGAGGGCAGGGTCGTACTCGCGGCCCATCATCATGTGCACCAGGTTGTGCTCAGGGTGAACGACGAAGACCAGCGCGACGTGCATGACGGCGAAGACGACGAAGATGGCCATGCCGATGAAGTGGATCGACCTCGCGGCTTGTCGGCCGCCAAAGATCTTGGCCCACCAGGGGAATCGGCCCACCACCGCTGGTGACATCACCGGGCCGGTGAGGATCATGAGCGGGGCCACGATGAACACGATGAAGGTGTACATCAGCATCTGCAACGCGTCGTAGGGCTGGAAGTGCTCGATAGACGGCACGCCGAACCCGGCGTAGATCTTCAGCGATGCCCACGCTTCCGGGACGACGTCCCACGAGGTGGGCACGAGCCGGTTCCACTGTCCGGTGCCGAACAGCAGCACCACGTAGATCAACCCGTTGAGCAGCCAACCCATGGTGACGACGCCGTGCCAGGCACGGCCCAGGCCGATCTTGGCCCGTCCGGGCAGCGAGATGAGTGGGTGCAGACTGCGCTGGTCATCGCGCGCGGTGAACACGCCGACGCCCTGCGGCACCTTGTCCCTGGTGAACCTGAGCCACTCCGTGCCTGGGGCGCAGCCGTTCTTCCAGTACAACCGGGGGTGTGACGCGAGGATCTCCCAGCCAGACCGGACCAGCAGACCGAGGAAGAGGAAGTTGAGCAGGTGAGTGACCTGCAACCACCACGGAAAACCGGGATCGACCATGGGCGTTGACGTCTGGGTCACCATCGCCACCCACCTGCGGGGGGCCCCGATGCGCCGGCCCGGCCACCGGCACGCCGTTCAGTGTCCGAAGCCACCATGACTGAGTCTCCCTGCCGCCGAGGTTGTCGATACGGGCCGATATGGGGGGAGCCTGCGGGCGGTATGCAGTCCGCCCTGTCGAGGGGCCCCTGGTTCATCATGACGAGGTGGCCACGTGTCGCTAAGCGTCTTTGGTCCCGAGCCGCCGGGCGCCAGTCCCAACCACCTTCACTCGGGGTGACACCACACCCCACTCCTGCCGCCCACCCGCCACCCGCGCCTCGATCGCTATCGGCCGGCTCGCCTCCGTCGGGGCCTATCGACCGGATGCCGCTGCACCAGCTGAGCCACCGGCCACGAGGTGGCCTCGAAACGGACCCGCACCCGACGTGTTGGACGGTTGACTCACCGCAGGGTGGCTTCGCGACCGGCTACCGGTTCATGGCGGCGGGTTGTCGGGTGGTGGTGGCGCGACTTCGTGGGAGCCGGTGAACTTCTGCAGGAACGGGCCGATGATGTCGATCGGCAGCGGGAACACCACGGTGGAGTTCTGGTCGGCGCCGAGCTCGAGCAGAGTCTGCAGATAGCGCAGCTGCAACGATGCCGGGCTGCGGCTGAGGGTGTCGGCGGCCTGGCGCAGCTCCTCGGAGGCCTGCAGCTCGCCGTGGGCGTTGATGATCTTGGCGCGCCGCTCTCGTTCGGCCTCGGCTTCGCGCGCCATGGCCCGCTGCATCGACTCGGGGATCTCGACGTCCTTGATCTCGACTACCTTGACGCTGACCCCCCAGGGCACGGTCTGGGTGTCGATGGTCGCGCGGAGGTCCTCGTTGAGGTCGCTGCGGTGCGCCAGCAGGGTGTCGAGCTCGGCCCGTCCGAGCACCGAGCGCAGGCTGGTCTGCGCGATCTGCGAGGTGGCGACCGCGAAGTTCTGGACGGTCATCACCGACTTCTCGGGGTCGAGCACCTGGAAGAGCACAACCGCGTTGACCCGGGCCGGCACGTTGTCGCGGGTGATGATCTCCTGGGGCGGGATGGTGAGGGTGACGATCCGCAGGTCGACGCGCACCAGCTGGTTGAGCAGCGGCACCAGCAGGTGCGGGCCGGGCCCCAGCGGCGGTCGCAGGCGGCCGAACCGGAAGACGACCCCGCGCTCATACTCGCGCAGTACCTTCAGCGACATCGCTGCGAGCACGAGCAGGGCCGCTACGACGACCACCGCGATCACCGCGATCACGGTCCAGGTCACGAGTGCTTGCCTTCCTCGTCGTCGGCGGGTAGCCGGCTGCTGCCGCTCACATCGGTCACGGTGAACGACCCCCAGCGGGCCGCGAACCGGTCGGTCGGCTCCGGCGGTGCGCCGGCTCGAACGTGGGGGACCTGTTCGGGGAAGCCGGACGGAGTGCGCCACAAGTGCCGGGCCAGCGGGATGCTGGCCAGCGCGGCCGCGGCCAAGGTCGTCAGCAGCAGCAGCGTGTCGGCGGCACCAGGACGGGAGAGGAGCATCCCAGCAGGCAGCACCCAGGCCAATATTGCGATGCAACAAGCGATTCCGCGGTGGAACCGCCCTGCCTCCGAGTGGGGCCAGGGGTCGACCTCCCGGGTGACCTCGCGACCGCTGGGCGAGCTGGTGCAGCTGCTCTTCACCGGACAGGCGTTGCAGACCGTCGGTTTGGCGCGGTAGCGCATGACCCGCTGGTCGGGGTCAAACGACTGCGGCCAGAGCCACTGGTCCTCGGGACAGATCCACGCGTCGTGGTCCGCGTGGTAGGTAAACGACCCGGTGCGCCAGGTGGCCGCTCGCAGCGAGGTGCGACGGGCCAGCCGGTCGAAGCTGTAGGCGACGCCGAGCAGGAAGGCCGCGTAGAGCGCGACGAGCAGAGCGGCATCCGAGGGCCTCGTCATCCGCTCGTCCGGTTCGGCTCGGGAACGAGCTCGGTGAAGAGCACGTCCTCCGGCAGCTCGGTCACCGTCTTGCCGGTGCGGAAGTGTCGCAGGCCGAGCCACGTGATGTAGAGGAACGGCAGGGTGCCGCCGACGATGAACACGACGTCACCGGGCAGGCGGGCCCATTCCAGCAGGGCGTTGCCCGGGGTGGTGATGAAGCCGAGCGACCGCGCCTCGAAGTAGCCCTTACCGACCGACTCGTAGAGCTGCAGTATGCCGAGGGGGAGCAAGGTGGCGAAGACCATCCACGCCAGGCCGATGTTGAGCGACCAGAAGCTGATCTTCGCGAGCTTGTCGGGCCACTTGTCGGCAGGAATGAGGTAGCGCAGCGCGAACATGGCTAGGCCCACCGCCAGCATCCCGTAGACGCCCATCATCGCCGCGTGCGCGTGGTTGGCGGTCAGGGCGGTGCCGATCTCGTAGTACGACACGATCGGCAGGTTGATGAGGAACCCGAAGACCCCGGCGCCGAGGAAGTTCCAGAAGCCGACCGCCACCAGGAACATCACGGCCCAGCGGTGCGGGAACGGTGCGTTCGAGCGGGACTCCTGCCGTGACCCGAGCTGCAGGAAGCTCCACGCCTCGACGGTCAGGAACGTCAGCGGAATGACCTCTGCCGCCGAGAAGAACGCACCGAGCGCCATGTGCTCCACCGGCGTTCCGGAGAAGTAGAGATGGTGCATCGTGCCGATCACGCCGCCGGCGGAGTAGAGGATCACGTCGAGGAAGATCACCCCGAGCGCGATCTTCTCGCGCACCACCCCGAGCATCACGAAGATGTAGGCCACCATCACCGTGGTGAAGAGCTCAAGGAAGTCCTCGACCCAGAGGTGCACCACCCAGAACCGCCAGAACTCGGCGACCGAGAAGGTCGTGTCGGTGCGGGCCAGCAGGCCGACCGCATAGAAGGCGGGGATGGCCAGGGCCGAGAAGAAGAAGAGCCAGGGCATGTTCCCCTTGGACTCTCGCTTCAGCCGGCCGCGGATGCCGCGGTAGATGATTGCGATCCAGATGAACAGGCCGGCAACCAGGAGGCACTGGAAGACGAAGGGCAGGTCGAGGTACTCCCACTGCTGGGCAAAGAGCGGTCCCTTCGCCCAGGACACCCCGTGGATCGACAGCGCCTCGGCGGCCATCGAACCGAAGACGACCACGGCCACCGCGCCGAGCAAGATGTACGCGAGCGTGTGCTGGCGCCGCGGTTCGCGGCCGGAGATGAACGGGGTCAGGAAGATCCCGGCGGCCAGGAAAGCGGCGGCCGTCCAGAACAGCGACAGCTGCAGGTGCCACGTTCGGGCCAGGTTGTACGGCAGCCACTGGGCCAGATCGAAGCCGAAGAAGGAGAGAAGGTCGGCCCGGTAATGTTCCGCCGCGGCGCCCAGCATGGTTTGGGCGACGAAGAGCAGCGCGATGACGAAGAAGAACCACGCGCTGGCCCGCTGCGACTTGGTCAACCCGACCGTGCCGGGCTGACGGAACGCGATCGATGGCGCCTCGGCGCTGTGCCAGCCGATGTCGCGGCTCCACCGCCCGTAGACGGCGAACATCGCTCCGGTGCCGCCGAGCAGCACGATCAGCGACAGCACGCTCCACACGACGACGTCGGCCGTGGGCCCGTTCTCGACCCGCGGCTCCGCGGGCCAGTTGTTGGTGTACGAGTAGGAGTGACCCGGACGTTCGGCGGCCGCGGCCCACGCCGTCCAGGCGAAGAACGCAGTGATCTGTCGGATCTCCTGTGGGTCGGTGATGACCCGCGGCACCAAGCCGTTCGCGGTGGAGTCCAACCCGAAGAACTGCGCGTAGTGGCCCTCGAGGGCAGTGAACGCCTTGGCCTGGCCGTCGGTGAAGGTGAGCGTCTCGGTGCCGGGGTCATATCGGTTAGTGCGGTACTCCGTGACGACCGCCCCGTTCGGGTCCGGCGCGCCGGCGGCGACCTGTTGGGACCGCGCGATCTCGGTCGAGCGGCGCAGGTAGTCCGCCGTGAAGTCGGGCCCCAGGTAGGCGCCGTGGCCCAGGATCGAGCCGTACTCCATCAGGCCCCGGGCCTGGAACAGTTCCTGCCCCGCCGTGATGTCGTCACTCGTGAACACCGTCGAGCCTGCTGGCGTGACGACCTTGGCCGGCTGCGGCATCGAGTCGGTATAGGTCCGGTAGGCGAGGATCCCCATGACAAAGAACCCGAAAAGCATAACAATCGCTACCGCCTGCACCCAGCCCTTCCCGATGAGCATGGGCCGCCGCCCCGGCGTCTCAGGAGGTTCCGCAGCCCGCTGAGCAGCAGTCGTGTCGGTGGCCATCAGGCTCCCCTTCGATCAACGGATGCCGCATCAGGTCCCGGTAAGTGGTCGACGGCACCGCCAGAAACTACCGGGCTTCGACGGGTCCGCCGACAGCATGTGATGTCAACGCAACCTAGACCTCCCACACCCGCAACGGTGTGCCGCGCAACGCGACATCCTGCCAACCGGGGGTTCGACCTACTGGATCTCGGCGCGTGTGGAGGTTCCGAGGCAACCCGGTTTCGAGGCTCCTTCGACGTCAAGGTGGAAGCAGCCCGTCGTTAGCCAGGATTAACACCCACCATGCCATGGCGCCAAACGCGCCGGGCGAACAGTTCTCTGACGAGACCGAACCTCGCGAACATGACCTTAGCCGATTTGGGTGCCATACCCCGTCTGATGAAGTGACCGCTCGTTTCTCGCGACGGCGACCAGGGGACTGCTGTCGGGTTGGTTGTCACCGTCACCTAATCGTGCAGCAGACCCGGCGCTGCGAGCCCCTCGGCAGGGCGACTCCAAAGGGCTCATGTGTTCGTCAAACTGCACAGCGCCGCGTCAACCTGCGATCACCCACCGATCGCGACATCCATAACTCGCGTCACACCAGCTTCTGACCATTTCCTCAGCGTTCATCGGGGGCCTGCCTCAGAAGTCAGCCGAGATGGTGACGAAGAGGGGACCGCCCAGGGGTCCTCAGCGAGGGACTGCACCAGAGCGATCTCCTGGTCGCCGAACTCTCGGTCCTGCAGCTGGGTGGTTCGACGCTCCGACGTTGCCCGAAAGCCGGCGATGCTGGCGAAGGCGATCGCGCGGCCGTTTTCGGTGCTGACCCAGTAATAAAGCTCTTTGCAGCCGTCCCGAACGGCCTGATCTGCGGCGGCCTGCGCCAAGCGTGAAGCTACGCCCGTATTGCGCGCCTCAGGCTTCACCCAAAGGCCACACAGGTCAGCGGACTGTGTCGCTCCTTGAGCCATCACGACCGAGACTACTCCGAGCGGCACTCCATCACGCTCAGCGAGTAACCGGTCGGCGAGAGCCATACACTCTCGCCAGTACGGTTCTTGCCGCTGCGCTTCGTCGGCGTAAGTGGCCTGGAAAGCCTGCGGTGACTCCTGAAGCGCAGCCAGACGGACTTCGCGGTAGTCACGCCAATCGTCCCCACGCAGCACACGTACAGAAATCTCCTCCATCCCCCATGCTCGCAGGTCGCGCACCGCTTCACCAGGGCCGCTTGACGCTGTGGGGCGTGATGGATGTCACGCGCTTCCGGGGGGGTGGGCTCGGTCCGGCGTCAATTCCATCGCTTCCTCCCAAATGGTTGCCGGCCAGGGGTTTTGGCGGACCGAAAGTGACTCTGCTGCGGTGCGGACGTTTGTACTCGCGGAGGCCTCCATGGTGAGCGAGAGCGGCTAAGGGATTGTGCATCGAGGGCCCTGACGGGACGACGCGGAGACCCCGGAGGAGCTTGACCTGGCCCGCGGGCTGGCCGTTCAGTTGCGGGTGGAACCCATGCGTCGCAGCGCCAAGGCTTGGGCACCCGACGTCGTCATTGTCGGCGGCGGATCTGGCCGGCCTGCTTGTCGACCACCTACCGCTGGGCCCCCTAGCTCCTGGACCC
>JBDSYO010000248.1:0-2873 GCA_039925625.1 Lapillicoccus sp.
CGTCGTCGTCGAGCAGCCTCGCGAGCACGGCGGGGCTGTCGAAGCGGGGGAGGCAGAGCCAGTCGACCGACCCGTCGCGGGTCACCAGGGCGGACGTATGCCCGTCCGAGAGGAAGGCATGGTCACCGATGGGGGTGTTGCTCACCCTAGGACGCTAGAGGGGGGTCGGCTGAACGGACCTCATCGAAGGCAAGGGTGAGCGATCGGTAACCCGCTAGCGTCGGTGCATGGAGACCCGCACCGTGGGCACGACGATGCCCGTCCTCGAAGTGACCCTGAGCCCGGGCGACCGGCTGATCGCCGAGGGCGGGGAGGTCGGCTGGCTGACCCCGAACCTCCATCTGGAGACGTCGACGCGGTTCGGCTCGGGCGGCAAGGGCGGCTTCATGAGCGGGCTCAAGCGCGTCCTTGGCGGCGGGCAGCTGTTCCTCACGGAGTACAGCGCCCCGTCGGGGGGGTTCGTCGCCTTCACGGCCCGGCTGCCCGGCGTGATCCGCGAGCTCACCGTCGATCCGGCCGACCACTTCATGGTGCAGTCCGACGCCTACCTCTGCAGCACCCCCGATGTCGAGATCTCCGTCGGCCTGCAGAAGAAGCTCGGCGCTGGGGTCTTCGGCGGGGCCGGTCTGGTGTTCCAGAAGCTCTCCGGCCAGGGCACGGCCTGGGTGCAGCTGTCGGGCGAGATCGTCGAGTACGACCTGGCGGCCGGCCAGTCGATGCTCATCCACCCGGGGCACCTCGCGCTCTTCCGGGCCGAGATGCGGCTGGAGTTCGCGTCGGTCAAAGGCGTGAAGAACAAGCTGTTCGGCGACTCGTTGATGCTGGCCCAGATCTACGGCCCGGGCCACGTCTGGCTCCAGTCGATGACGCCGTCCAAGCTGGCCGCGGCCATCGAGCCGTACCTGCCCGACAAGACGAGCAACGTCTCGACGTCGAGCTGACCTGTCGAGCAGACCCGTCGGTCCGCAGCCGGCCCGCTCAGCTGGTGATGTCCTTGCCCGCGAACCGGGCCCAGGCCAGCAGCCAGAACACCACGGCATACCCGAGGTCCAGGGCGAGGCCCTGCAGCACGGTGTCCCAGAACGGCGGGTCGCGCAGCAGGTCGGCGAACGCCAGCCACCGGTCGACGAGCAGCCACGGGTGCAGCCAGGCCAGCTGGGGCACGCTGTCGAGGATCCACGACAGGATGGTGAAGATCGTCAGCGCGATGGTGGCCGCGATGGGCTGCTCGGTGAGCGTGGAGATGAACAGGCCCACGGCGCCGAGGGCGGCGATGCCGGCGCTGAGGTAGAGCACGACGAGGGCGAGACGCCCGAGCGCGGCGGGAAAGTCGAGCTGCGAGCCGGACAGGGTCGTGAGCGGGCCGGTGCCGAACAGCGCGACCCCGGCGATGCCCCCGGCGACGGCCACCGTCGTCACGCCCCAGAGGGCGCCGATGCACAGCGACGCGTACTTGACGAGCAGCAGCCGGGTGCGGCTGACCGGCACGGTGAGCAAGTAGCGCAGCGTGCCGAGGTTGGCCTCGCCGGCGATCGCGTCGCCGGAGAGCATGGCGATGGCGAGGGGCAGGAACAGCCCCATCTCCACCGTGAGCGCAGCCAGGGGGACGAACAGACCGTTGGCCGTGATCGAGTCGAGGAAGTCCGGTCCCCCACGCGCCGACCGGCTGGAGACCTTGACCGAGACCGCGAGCACGATGGGTACGAGGGCCAGCACGAGCAGGCCCATCTGGTTGCGGCGGCGCCCGGCGATGAGCCCGACCTCGGAGCGCAGCAGGCGGGTGGAGACCCGGCGGGCCGAGTCCGGGTGGGCCGGGCGGGCGGGAGCGCGGTGCTGCTCAGCCACTGACATCGAAGCCCTCCCCCGTCAGATGGACGAACAGGTCCTCCAGGCTGGGCGTCGTCACCGCGAACCCGCGCACCCCGACGCCGGCGTTCACCAGCGCCGCGACGACGGCTTCGGGATCGAGCGACCCGGACGGCCCCGGCGTCGCTCGCACCGTGTCGGGGCCGGTGACGACGTCGACCAGCCCGACCCGGGCCAGCACCGTCGCGGCCTGGGCCGGCTGCGCGGTCTCGACCCGCACGGTGGACACGCCCCCGCCCCGCAGCTCCTGCGTGGTGCCCTGGGCGACGAGACGGCCCTCGCTCATGACGCCGAGGTGGGTGCAGATCTGCTCGACCTCCGACAGCAGGTGGCTCGACACGAGCACGGTGGCGCCGCCGTGAGCGAGCGACTCGACGAGGTGCCGCACCTCGCGGGTGCCCTGGGGGTCGAGGCCGTTGGTGGGCTCGTCGAGGACGAGCAGCTCCCGTGGGGCCAGGAGCGCGGCGGCGATGGCCAGGCGCTGCCGCATCCCGAGCGAGTAGGCCCGGTAGCGCTTGGTGGCTGCGGCGAGCAGCCCGACCCGGTCGAGCGCCTCGTCGATGCGCCGCCGTGAGGTGCGCGGGTCACTCCAGCGGTCGGCGGCGTCGAGCCGCGCCAGGTTGCGACGACCGGAGAGGTAGGGGTGGAACGCCGGCCCCTCGACGAGAGCACCGACCTGTCGGAGGGCCTCCCCGGCCTGCGCCGGCATGGGGTGCCCCAGCAGGGACCGGGTGCCCGACGTGGGCTCGACCAGGCCGAGCAGCATCCGGATGGTCGTCGTCTTGCCCGAGCCGTTGGGCCCGAGGAAGCCGTACACCGCCCCCCGGGGGACGACGAGGTCGATGCCGTCCACGGCCAGCCGGTCGCCGAACCGCTTGGTGAGCCCGACGGTCTCGACCGCCGGGTCGGGCCTCGCACGGGCCGGCGGCGGCGGCGTGGCGCGAGGCGCCTCCCGCAGGGCGTCGGTGGGCGCCGTCACGAGGCCTTCAGCGCGGCATACAGGGCCG
>JBDSYO010000249.1:0-5242 GCA_039925625.1 Lapillicoccus sp.
GGACCGATCCCGGGCAGCACCCCGATGAGGGTGCCGACGACGGTGCCGACGAGCGCGAACAGCAGGTTGGTCAGGGTGAACGCGACGGCCAGCCCGCTGATGAGCCCTTCGATGCCCGACATCAGAACCGGCCCTCGAAGATGCCGGCCGGCAAGGAGATGTCGAGCAGCCGGGTGAACGAGAAGTACACGACGGCCGAGAGCACGACGGCGATGATCGCCGACCTCAGGTGGCTGCGGGCCCCCATCGCCCACGCCGTCAGCCAGAAGCAGACCGCGCTGACGATGAGGTAGCCCACCGGCTCGACGGCGACGATGAAGACGAGCACCGCCGCCACGCATACGGCCAGGGGCACCCACTGGGTGTGCCGCACGTCGACGTCACCCTCGGCCGCCTCGGGCTCGCCGACGACTCCGCGGGCGATCTGCACGCACAGGGCCGCCGCGAGGGCGATGAGCACGGCGCCGACCACCGTCGGCACGAACCCCGCACCCACCCCCGACGCGGACGTCGAGGTGGGCTGGCGGATGCCGTCGAGGAGCACGACCACCCCGATGGCGAGGAGCGCCACGGCGATGGCCCACTCCCCCATCCGGCGGGAGCCGCCGGGCGACGCGTCGTCCGGTCGCTCAGCACCGTCAGCACCCTCGTTGTTCGCCGCGGCGTGACGGTCCGCCGACACCTCGGCCTCGTGGCTCATCGGCGCCCCTCCCTGTCTCGCGCCGCTACTTCTTGGCGAGCCCGAGATCGCTGAGCACCGCGGTCACCCGGGTGTTCTCCTCCTTGAGCCACGTGCCGAACTCCGCGCCCGCGAGGAAGTTGTCGTTCCAGTTGTTCGTCGTCAGGGCGCTCTTCCAGCTCGACCCGCCGTGCATCTGCGTGAGGACTCCGACGTACTGCTGCGTCAGGGCACTGTCGATACCGGCCGGCGCCATGACGGACCGCCAGTTCTGGAACTCCAGCTTCGGGTCGATCTGAGCGGCCGTCTGGGCGTAGGCCGCACCCTCGATCGGCTTGGCCGACGAGACGAGCAGGCCCTTGAGGTTGCCGTTCTTGACCTGCGCGGTGAACTCGTTGAGGCCGGCCACGCCCGCCTGGACCTTGCCACCGAGAAGCGCGGTCGTCGCCTCGCCACCACCACTGAACGGGACGTAGTTCACGTCGGCGGGCTTGACTCCGTAGTGCTGGGCCAGCAGACCGATGAAGATCTGGTCGGCGCTGCCCGCCGACCCACCGGCGATGGCCACCGACTTCGGGTCCTTCTTGATGGCGGCGAAGAGGGCGTCGACGTTCGCGTACGGAGAGTCCTTCGGCGTGACGATGGCCTCGTACTCGCCCATGACCCGGGCGATCGGCGTCAGGTCGTTCAGCGTCACCGACGTGCCGTTGGCGACGATGCCGGACATCATGGCCAGACCCGAGGCGACCAGAAGGTCCTTCTTGCCCTTCTGGGACGCGACCTGAGCCAGAGCCACGGTCCCCGAGGCTCCGGGAACGTTCTTCACCTCGATCGACTTGGCCAGGCTGTCGGCCTTCAGCGAGGCCTGCACCGCGCGGGAGGTCTGGTCCCATCCACTGCCGGGCGCGGCCGGGGCGATGAGCTCGACCCGGTTGAGGGCCTCCGCTGTCGCGGCAGCCGCCGCCGTCCCGGTCGAGGCGCCACCGGCCGTCCCGGAGGCCCCGCTCCCGGAGCTGCAGGCCGCCAGGGCCACCGCACTCGCCGCCACCAGGGCCAGGCCCCGGGTGAGATTCATCGTTCGCTTCACAGCACGTCCTTTGTTGAGACCCCGTCGTCCACAGTGCGCTGAATGTATGCACAGAATCCCCTGAGAGCAACCTGAGGGGGTCATTCCGTGACCAAAGTGTGTCTGTGTATACACTCCCAGCGTGGCGACAGAAAGGGCAGGCGACCGGGCCTACCAGCGGCTGCACGCCGAGATCCTCGACGGCACCCTGCCACCCGGCCTCTGGCTGGGTGAGGTCGACCAGGCGGCGCGGCTCGGCGTGTCGCGCACCCCCCTGCGCGAGGCGCTGGCCCGTCTCGCGTCCGACGGGTTCGTCACCGCCTCGCGCGGACGCGGGGTGGTGGTCGCCGAGATCTCGGGTCACGACGTCGACGCCCTCTTCGCGATGCGCACCTGCCTGGAGGCGGAGGCGGCGCGGCTCGCAGCCGTCCGGGTGGCCCGAGGGGCGGGTCCGGCCTCCCTGTTCGCGCTGTACGTCGACCGGTTCGAGGCGGCTCGCGAGACGCTAGCCGGCCAGCCCTCGCCCTCGGCGGTGGGCGACTACTACGCCCTGATCCGTCAGTTCGACGAAGCCATCGACGCCGCGGCCGACAACGTCTACCTCGTCGAGGCCATGACGGGGATCCGGATGCACGTCGCCCGCGTCCGTCGCCGAGCAGGGCACTCGCCGGAGCGGCTGGCGGCCTCGGCGTCGGAGCACGCCCTCATCGCCGAGGCGATCCGCGACGGCGACCCCGAGCTCGCCAACCAGGCCGTGCGGGTGCACCTGTACCGCAGCCGGCGACACGTCGTGGCCAGCGCCGAGGGCGCCGCGGCCAGCTGACCCGTCCCACCCCCCCGGCCCGTTTGACCGTCCGCCTGTTCGTCCAAGGAGAGCCAGTCGATGAAGACGCATGACGTCCGGGTCCACCCGAGCGCTGACCGGCTGCCCCGGGAGCGGCAGCTGGCCTGGGCCATCGCCGAGGCCGCCACCGACCCGGTCGAGATCCTGCCGGAGGTGACCGAGATGGTGGTCAACCGGTTCGTCGACAATGCGGCGGCCGCCGCCGCAGCGCTCAACCGCGGTCCGGTGGCCGCGGCGCGGGCCCAGGCTCTGGCCCATCCGACCAGCTCCGGTGGCCCCGGCGGGGCCGTGTTCGGGCTGCCGCCCGAGGTCACCGCCAGCCCTGAGTGGGCGGCCTACGCGAACGGGGTGGCCGTACGCGAGCTGGACTACCACGACACGTTCCTCGCTGCCGACTACTCGCACCCCGGCGACAACATCCCCCCGCTGCTCGCGGTCGCCCAGCACGTCGGCGCGAACGGCCACGACCTGGTGCGGGGCATCGTGACCGGCTACGAGGTGCAGATCGACCTCGTCCGATCGATCAGCCTGCACCAGCACAAGATCGACCACGTGGCGCACCTGGGGCCGTCGGTGGCCGCCGGCCTCGGCACCCTCCTGCGGCTCGACACCGAGGTGGTCTACCAGGCGGTCAACCAGGCTCTGCACACGACGACGAGCACCCGGCAGTCCCGGAAGGGCCAGATCTCCTCGTGGAAGGCCTTCGCCCCGGCGCTCGCCGGCAAGCTGGCCGTGGAGGCGGTCGACCGGGCCATGCGCGGCGAGGGGGCGCCCGCACCGGCCTACGAAGGCGAGGACGGGGTCATCGCCTGGCTGCTCGACGGACCCGACGCCCGGTATGCCGTTCCGCTCCCCGAGCGGGGCGAGGCCAAGCGCGCCATCCTGCGCAGCTACACCAAGGAGCACTCGGCCGAGTACCAGGCGCAGGCCTGGATCGACCTGGCCCGACGGCTGCGGACGGCCCGGCCGGAGGTCGCCGACCCGAACCTGGTGCAGAGCATCGTCATCCACACCTCGCACCACACCCACGTCGTCATCGGCTCCGGCTCGGGCGACCCCCAGAAGTTCGACCCCGAGGCCAGCCGCGAGACCCTCGACCACTCCCTGCCCTACATCGTCACGGTCGCGCTGCAGGACGGCGTGTGGCACCACGCCGACTCGTACGCACGGGCCCGGGCCACCCGCAGTGACACCGTCGCGCTCTGGCAGAAGGTGTCCACCCGCGAGGACCCCGAGTGGACGCGGCGCTACCACCTCGAGGGCGAGGCCCAGTCCTACGGCGGCCGCGTCGTCGTCACCCTGACGAGTGGCGAGGAGGTCGTCGACGAGATCGCCGTGGCCGACGCGCATCCCCAGGGTGCCCGTCCCTTCGGCCGGGAGCAGTACCTCGAGAAGTTCGCCACCCTGGCCGGACCCGTCCTCGGTGACGACGGATGCCGCCGCTTCCTCGACCTCGCGCTGCGGCTGCCGGACCTCGACCCCGCCGAGGTACGCCAGCTGACCATCGTCGCCACGTCGCTCGCCGGATCCGACCGGCCCGGCCTCTTCTGAGACAGGAAACGCACTCATGCTCTACGACGGCACCACCGCCCACGACAAGCGCCGACGGCTGCGCGACGACCTCGCGTCCGGCCGGTTGCTGCACCTGCCCGGAGCCTTCAACCCGTTGTCCGCCAAGCTGATCGAGCGGAAGGGGTTCGACGGCGTGTATCTCTCGGGTGCGGTGGTCAGCGCCGATCTGGGCCTGCCCGACATCGGGCTCATCACCCTCAGCGAGGTCGCGGGGCGCAGCCGCCAGGTGGCTCGAGCGACGTCGTTGCCGGTGCTGGCCGACGCCGACACCGGGTTCGGTGAGCCGATGAACGTGGCCCGCACCGTGCAGGAGCTCGAGGACGCCGGGGTCGCGGGGATGCACATCGAGGACCAGGTCAACCCCAAGCGGTGCGGGCACCTCGACGGCAAGCAGGTCGTCGACGTCGACCAGGCCGTGCGGCGGGTCAGTGCGGCGGCCGCCGCTCGGCGGGACCCCGACTTCTTGCTCATGGCCCGCACCGACGTGCGGGCGGTCGAGGGGGTCGAGGCGACGGTCGGGCGCGCCCGTCGCTTCGTCGACGTCGGTGCCGACGCCATCTTCCCCGAGGCGCTGACCACCCTGTCGGAGTACGAGGCGCTGCGACGGGCGGTCGACGTGCCGCTGCTGGCCAACATGACCGAGTTCGGGAAGACGCCGCTCTTCACGGTCGCCCAGCTGGCCGACGTCGGGGTCAACCTCGTCATCTGGCCGGTGTCGTTGCTGCGCATCGCGATGGGCGCCGCCGACCGCGCCCTCGACACCCTGCGGGACCAGGGCTCGATGGAGTCGCTGCTGCCCGTGATGCAGCACCGGGCCGACCTGTACGACCTCGTCGACTACGCGGGCTACACCGCGTTCGACGCCGCCGTGTTCGACGTGACCGGCCCGCTCCCCGACGGGGATCGCTAGGCCGGCCGCCGGGCCCTCAGCAGACGACGGTCAGCCGGCCCTCGTCGAGACGGACCTCCCGGTCGGCGACCGCGGCGGCCTCGGGGTCGTGCGTAGCCATGACGACGACGGCGCCTCGGTGGGCCTCGGCCCGCAGTAGGTCGAGCACCCGCCCGCGGTTCGTGTGATCGA
>JBDSYO010000250.1:0-4053 GCA_039925625.1 Lapillicoccus sp.
GTGGCGAGACCTAGGGCAGGCACACGCCGGATCGCTCCGGCGAGCGCCAACTATACCCAAGCGACAGCGCCCGCCGACCACCCCTAAACCGGGGCGGCCGACGGGCGTCAGCCTCTCGAAGACGAACGAGGATCAGCCTTGCGCTAGCTTCGACACGGCGTCCCACTGCTCCCAGGTCTCGATGCGCTTGGCGTAGTCCGCCTTGGCGATGTCGATCGGAGTGGCGCCGAAGAACACCCGCAGCGGCGGCTGCTCGGCGTCGACGATCTTGAGCAGCGCGGCGGCCGAGGCCTCGGGGTCGCCAGGGCCAGCCGACCCGGCGCGCGCCTTGCGGTTCTTCTCCACGGCGTCGTGCGCATCGGCATACGCCGGCAGCGGCTCGGAGTGCTTGGACGACGGGCCGGCCCAGTCGGTGGCGAACCCGCCCGGCTCGACGATCGTCACGTTGATGCCGAACGAGGCGACCTCGCCGGCCAGCGCCTGGCTGAACCCCTCGAGGGCCCACTTCGACGCGTGGTACGCCCCGACGCCCGGGAATGCGGTGATGCCGCCGATCGACGACACCTGGATGATGTGGCCCGACTTCTGCTCGCGCAGCGTCGGCAGCGCCGCCTGCGTCACCCACAGGGCCCCGAACAGGTTGGTCTCCATCTGAGCGCGGATCTCGTCCTCGGTCAGCTCCTCGATGAAGCCGAAGTGCCCGTAGCCCGCGTTGTTGACGACGACGTCGAGACGTCTGAACGTCTTGACCGCAGCGGCCACGGCGGCGAACGCGTCGTCGCGCGAGGTGACGTCGAGCTCCAGCGGCAGGAGCGCCTCGCCGTACTTCTCCACGAGATCGTCGAGGGTGGAGATGTCACGGGCGGTGGCGGCCACGCGGTCGCCGCGCTCCAGGGCGGCGATCGTCCACTCCCGGCCGAAGCCGCGGGACGTGCCGGTGATGAACCAGGTCTTCTCTGTCATGAGGGCGGCAACCACCACCCCCGCCCCGGGCATTCCCGGCCAAGGCTTCACCTGCCGGCAGTCTGCTGTTCACTCGCGATGGGGCGAGGACCGGTTGGCTCAGCCGTATGCCCCTTCGCCGCACGGCCGCATCCGCCGCCGCCCTCCTCGCCCTCGCCTTCGCCGTGACCGGCGCGACCACCGCCAGTGCCGCCGCCGGCACCCCGCCCGGCCAGGAGAAGGACGGCCACTACTCGTTCGCCGTCATCGGCGACGTCCCCTACGGCGCCGACCAGATCGCGGCCTTCCCCGGCTGGATCGACCAGATCAACGCCGCCGACCCGGCCATGACCTTCCACGTCGGCGACATCAAGAACGGCTCCAGCCGGTGTGACAACCCCTATTACGCGATGATCCGCACCGACTTCGACCGCTTCGTGGGCCCCCTCATCTACACCCCCGGCGACAACGAGTGGACCGACTGCCACCGCGCCAACAACGGCGCATACAACCCGCTCGAGCGACTCGCCTACGACCGCAGTGTCTTCTTCGACCAGCCCGGCACGACCCTCGGCCAGAACCCGATCACCGTGAAGTCCCAGGTCAACGCCGGCTTCCCCGAGAACGTGCAGCTGCGGCGCCAGGGCGTCGACTTCGCGATGGTCCACGTCGTCGGCAGCAACGACGACCTTCAGCCCTGGACCGGCATCGGCTACACCACGCCGACCCCCTCGCAGATCGCCGAGGAGAAGGCGCGGATGGCCAACGCCGTCGCCGTCGTCCGCGACACCTTCGCCCAGGCGCGCCAGCGTCACGACCGCGCCGTCATGGTGCTGCTGCAGGCCGACATGTTCGACCCGACCTACACGCCGGTCTATGCCAAAGACATCTCGACGTTCCAGCCGCTCGTGCAGACGTTGGTCACCGAGTCGGCGGGCTTCGACGGCGAGGTCTACCTCATCAACGGGGACAGCCACATCTACGACAGCGACCAGCCGCTCGCGACCGGCTCGCCGTGGCTCACCACCTACGGCGTCACCGGCGCGGCCGACAACCTGCACCGCATCACCGTCGACGGGTCGAACAACAACAAGGACTGGCTCAAGGTCACGGTCAACCGCCCGGGTGCCGCCCACGTCCTCAGCTGGGAGCGGGTTCTCTACACTTCCTGACCATGTCTGACCTGCAGCGCGTCGGTGTCGTCGGTTGCGGTCTCATGGGGGCGGGGATCGCCGAGGTATGCGCACGGGCCGGGCTCGACGTCGTCGTGGCCGAGTCGTCCGAGGAGGCCGTCGAGGCCGGCCGTGCGCGCCTCACCCGCTCCCTGACCCGGGCCCAGGAGCGGGGCAAGCTCGACGACGCGCTGTCGGTGCTCGACCGCATCCGGGTCACCACCGACCTGCACGACCTCGCCGACCGTGAGCTCGTCATCGAGGCCATCGTCGAGAACGAGCAGGTCAAGACCGCCCTGTTCCAGCAGCTCGACGAGATCGTCACCAGCCCCGACGCGATCCTCGCCTCCAACACCTCGTCGATCCCGATCATGAAGATCGCCCGGGCCACGACGCGACCGGCGCAGGTGATCGGCATCCACTTCTTCAACCCGGTGCCGGTGCTCTCGCTCGTCGAGCTGGTGCCCTGCCTGCTCACGTCCGACGAGACCACCGAGAAGGCGCGCGCCTTCGTGACGGACGCCCTCGGCAAGCACGCCATCGAGGCGCCCGACCGGTCGGGTTTCGTCGTCAACGCGCTGCTCGTCCCCTTCATCCTCAGCGCGATCCGGATGCTCGAGTCGGGCTTCGCCTCCGCCGAGGACATCGACGAGGGCCTGGTGCGCGGCGCCGCCCACCCGCAGGGGCCGCTCGCGCTCGCCGACCTCATCGGCCTCGACACCACCAAGGCGGTGGCCGACTCGCTCTACGAGGAGTACAGGGAGCCGCTGTATGCGGCGCCGCCCCTGCTCATGCGGATGGTCGACGCCGGGCTGCTCGGCCGCAAGTCCGGCCGGGGCTTCTACACGTACGACCGCTAGTCGGGCAGCGCCAGCGCATACACCGCATGATGTCGGCGTGACTCTCACTGCTGACGCCCTCGCGATCCTCCGCGCCCCGAGTATCTGCTTCATCACCACCCTGATGAAGGACGGCTCGCCCCAGACCACCCAGACGTGGGTCGACACCGACGGCGAGTACGTCTTCATCAACACGGTCGAGGGCTTCCAAAAGGTGCGTAACGTCGCTCGCGACCCGCGCGTCAGCGTCGTCGTCAGTGACCCGGAGCGCGCGACCCGCTACGTGGAGATCCGCGGCGCGGTCGTCGAGATGACCACCGAGGGCGGCGCCGAGCACATCGAGAAGATGTCGCACAAGTACACCGGCGGCCCGTACCAGAACTACAGCGGGCGCCCGCAGACCCGCGTCATCCTCACGATCCGGGCGGACAAGGTCCACACCATGGGCTGAGCCGTCGCTCAGCCGGGCCTCGGGCCGGCGAGCTCCGGCGAGGTGTCGCCTTCGCGGGCCCGCTGCTGTTGCAGCCGGTCGGCCACCTCGGTGAGGGTGCGCTGCTGAGCGGCGGTGAGTGGGTCGATGACGTAGTGGCGCACGGCCTCCACGTGCCCCGGGGCAGCGGCCTCCACCACGGCATGCCCCTCGTCGGTGAGGTGAGCCAGGGTGTAGCGGCCGTCGGTGGGGTCGGGCTCTCGCACCACCCAGCCACGCTGCTCGAGGCGCTTGACGACGTTGGAGAGGCGCGACAGCGACCCGTTGGTCACCGCGGCCAGCTCGCTCATCCGCAGCGTGTGGTCGGTCGCCATCGAGAGATAGCTGAGCGCGAGGTAGTCGAACAGGGTGATCCCGCTGTCGCGCTGCATCTGCGCGTCGAGCGGTCCGGGGATGCGCAGCATCATCGACATGACGGCGCGCCACGCCAGCGACTCCTCCTCGGTCAGCCAGCGGGTCTCCACGCTCGCACCCTAGCGATGGGACCGCCAGGCCCGGCCGGAATAACTTCACGAATGAAGTGATTGACGTACCCGAAGGAGTTCACGCGTGAACTCATACACCGCCGGGCCGCGCCGGCCCACCCCAAGGAGACGTCATGACCCTCTTC
>JBDSYO010000251.1:0-3299 GCA_039925625.1 Lapillicoccus sp.
CCCCGCCGGCCGCCGAGCTGATCAAGAAGGCCGCCGGCGTCCCCAAGGGATCCGGTGAGCCGCACAAGACCAAGGTCGCGACGCTCTCGGCCGACCAGGTCCGCGCCATCGCCGAGCAGAAGATGGAGGACCTCAACGCCAACGACGTCGAGGCCGCCGCCAAGATCATCGCCGGCACCGCCCGGTCGATGGGCATCACCACCCCCGGCTACTGACCGCCGGAACGAGACCGGCATACGCCCGTATGCCGGTCAGTGGCAGGACCAGCGCTGGTCCGCACCACGACTCCACCTGCACCACCGCACCACCCAAGGAGCAGCACATGAAGCGCAGCAAGGCCTACACCGCCGCCGCCGACAAGCTCGAGGCCGGCCGGGTCTACAGCCCGCTCGAGGCCGTCCGCCTCGCCCGGGACACCAGCCACACCAAGTACGACGCCACCGTCGAGGTCGCCATGCGGCTCGGCGTGGACCCCCGCAAGTCCGACCAGATGGTGCGCGGCACCGTCAACCTGCCCCACGGCACCGGCAAGACGGCCCGCGTGCTCGTCTTCGCCAACGGTGACCGGGCCGAGCAGGCTCGTGAGGCCGGCGCCGACTACGTCGGCTCCGACGACATGATCGAGAAGGTCTCCGGCGGGTGGCTCGACTTCGACGCCGTTGTCGCGACGCCCGACCTCATGGGCAAGGTCGGCCGGCTCGGCAAGGTCCTCGGCCCCCGTGGCCTCATGCCCAACCCCAAGACCGGCACGGTGACCATGGACGTCGCCAAGGCGGTCACGGACATCAAGGGCGGCAAGATCGAGTTCCGCACCGACAAGCACGCCAACCTGCACTTCATCATCGGCAAGGTCTCGTTCGACGAGAAGTCGCTCGTGGAAAACTACGCGGCGGCGCTCGATGAGGTCCTGCGGCTCAAGCCGAGCTCGTCCAAGGGCCACTACATCGAGAAGGCCACCATGGCCACGACGATGGGTCCTGGCATTCCGCTCGACTACCGGCGCACCCGCAACCTCCTCGTCGAGGACGGCGCGGACGCCACCGCCTGAGCACCACCGCTGACCGCAGCGCCCGGGACCCTCGTGGTCCCGGGCGCTGCGTCGTCCGGGCTCGCCCCCTCGCACCGGCCCTCCCATCCGGCGTTGACCGACATCTGACGGAACCCGGACGCCTGCTGTGCCCCACCTGTGGGTGCGCGACGCTAGGTTTCAGCGCATGAACCGCCTCCGTCACCGCCCATCGACGCCGCTGGCCTCGCGCCTCCTCGCGGGTGCCGTCGCCGTCTCCGCTCTCGCCCTGGCCGGGGCCGCGCCGGCCCAGGCCGACCGGGGCTGGCACGGCAAGCCGACCGACCTGCCCAAGGTGCCGCTCATGGTCGGCGGCGGGGGCGCCGTCTCCTCCGTCGACCGCGACGCCAGCCAGGTCGGTATCGACGTCCTCACCCGTGGCGGCAACGCCGCCGACGCGGCGGTGGCGACCGCGGCGGCCCTGGGGGTCACCGAGCCCTACAGCGCCGGCATCGGGGGTGGCGGCTTCCTCGTCTACTACGACGCCAAGACCAAGCGGGTCTCCACGATCGACGGACGCGAGACTGCGCCGAAGACGTTCACGGAGAACACCTTCCGCAACCCCGACGGCTCCCCGATGACCTTCGCCACCGTCGTCACGTCGGGCCTGTCCATCGGCACCCCCGGCACGCCGGCGCTGTGGGCGAAGGCCGCCGCGGACCTCGGCACGTGGCGGTTCTCCGAGCTGATGAAGCCGGCCGAGCGGCTCGCCGCCGACGGCTTCGTCGTCGACCAGACGTTCTACGACCAGACCGCCGCGAACGCCGCTCGGTTCGCCCGCTTCCCGGCCACCGCGGCCGTCTTCCTGCCCGGGGGACAGCCCCCCGCCGTGGGGTCGACGTTCCGCAACCCCGACATGGCGAAGGCCTACCGCGAGCTGCGCACCCAGGGCGTCGACGCGCTCTACCAGGGCGGCCGCATCGGCCAGGCCGTCGCCGCCGAGGCGCAGCATCCGACGACCGCACCGGGCACGGCCCCCGTCATGGGTGGCCAGCTCACGCTGGCCGACCTCGCCGACTACCAGGCGCTCACGAAGGCCCCGATCACCTCGCGCTACCGCGGTTACGACATCTACGGCATGCCGGTCCCCAGCTCCGGTGGGATCGCCGTCGCCGAGATCCTCAACCTCGTGGAGTCCTACGAGGCCAAGACCGGCACCACGCTGAAGAGCCTCGACGACGCGCACTACCTGCACTGGTTCTCGGAAGCCTCGGCCACCGCGTTCGCCGACCGCAACCGCTACGTCGGCGACGTGCCCGGTGTCCCGGTCGGCGAGCTGACCAGCCAGGCGTTCGCCGACGAGCGGGCCTGCCTCTTCGACCCCACCAAGGCGCAGTCGCGGCCCATCCCCTTCGGGACCCCCGACGGCAGCTACACCTCGTGCGCGACCTCCGGCGCCCGCCAGGGCCAGCCGTACGAGGGCCAGTCGACGACCCACCTCGTCACCGCTGACAAGTGGGGCAACGTCGCGTCCTACACCCTCACCATCGAGCAGACCGGCGGATCGGGCATCACCGTCCCGGGCTACGGCTTCCTGCTCAACAACGAGCTCACCGACTTCAACTTCACGCCGCTGACCCCCGGCGTCCCCGACCCGAACCTGCCCGGCCCGGGCAAGCGGCCCCGCTCGTCGATGAGCCCGACGGTCATCCTCAAGGACGGGGCGCCCTACCTCACGGTCGGCTCGCCTGGCGGCGCGACGATCATCACCTCGGTCAGCCAGACCGTCCTCGGCTACCTCGACCGCGGGCTGCCGCTCGTCGACGCCATCGCCGCGCCTCGGCTGTCGTCCCGCAACGGCGCGGAGGGGGCGGAGCCCGCGATTCTCAGCGGCCCGGACGGCGCGACCCTTCGCTCGCTCGGGCACACCCTGGTCTCGGCCGGCACGCCCAACGAGATCGGCGCCGTCACGGCCATCCATCCCCTCGGCGGCGGTCAGGTCCAGGCGGCAGCGGAGACGGTCCGCCGCGGCGGGGGATCGGCGATGGTCGTCCAGCCCGCCGGCTGACCGACAGCCGCCGACCGCGGTGGGGCCCGTCCGGGTCGTTTTGACCCGGACGGGCGCGCCCGCGTACTCTGGCTCCTGACCACAGACCGCCGGTCGTCCGACGTGTGTCCCAGGTGACTGGGCCGGATGTCGGACCGAAGGTCCGCACTCCGTGCGGCGACCCGCGCAGGCCACGATGTGAACGCATACCCCGTGTATGCCCCTCCGCCCCGTGCGCCCTGCGCC
>JBDSYO010000252.1:0-5186 GCA_039925625.1 Lapillicoccus sp.
TCTCCGGACGACCGCCGACCTGGGCGTCGCCCCGGGGATCTGGGCGGCCGGGGACGCGGCGCACGTCGGTCACCCTCACACCAAGGGGCCGGTACCGGCCAACGCGCTGTGGGCCATCAAGGCCGGCGACCACCTCGGCCGCAACCTCGCTCGCACGCTGGTGGGCGCCCCCACCCGGCCGCTGCGGTACCTCGGGCTTGGGCAGGCGGCCTCGTTCGGCGTCGGACGCGGCATCGCCGAGCTCTACGGCCTGCCGCTCACCGGCTGGGCGGCCTGGGTGATGCGACTCGCCTTCTTCATCCGCTTCATGCCGTCCCACGCAACCGCGGTCGCCACCTTGACCCACCTCGTCGCCCGCCGTCGGGTGGTACCCACCGTCACCGGCGTCACGGGCACGGCTGACCTTGACGGCCTCGAGGGTCCGCAGCAGCTGGCGCCGGCAGCCCGGTATGCCGCGGTGTCGACCATGCGCCGGGCCGGCGCGGTGCGCCCACCGGCCGCGCCCGCTCGATCCGGGCAGGCCGTCCTGGCGGTCCGGGCGGTCCAGGCGGTCCAGGCGGTCCAGGCGGTCCAGGCTGCCTAGGTCTCGGCGGCAGAGTCCGCTGACGGGCTCAGGCGGCCGGGGACGCCAGCCCGAGGACGGTCACCCCGGACCCGATGGCCGTCTTGTCCACGCGGATCTGCACGGGGATCCGCGCCCGCAGGTCGGTGACGTGGCTGACCACGCCCACACACCGCCCGCCGTCGCGCAGGCCGTCGAGGACGGCCATGACCTCCTCGAGGCTCTCGTCGTCGAGGGTGCCGAACCCCTCGTCGATGAAGAGCGTGTTGAGGTCGAAGCCGCCCGCCTCCTCCCGTACCGCGTCGGCCAGACCGAGGGCCAGCGCCAGCGAGGCCATGAACGACTCGCCGCCGGACAGGGACGCGGTGTCCCGGACCTGCCCGGTCCACTGGTCGCGGACGACGAGGCCGAGGCCGCTGCGGCGACCGCCGGCCGCGAGGTCGTCGGAGTGCGCCAGCTGGTAGCGCCCGTCGCCCATGACCCGCAACCGCTCGTTGGCGAGCACCGCCACCTTCTCCAGGCGAGCCGCAAGGACGAAGGCGCTGAGCCGCATACGGAGAGCGTTCTGGCCGCCGGTGCCCGTGGCCGTGTCGGCGAGCTCGGCCACCCGCGCGCACTCCGCGGCCAAGGGGCCGAGGGCGGCCACCCGGGCGACGATGGAGGCCTGCACCGGTCCCAGGGACCGCACCGAGGTCTCCACGCTGGTCTGCGCGTGCTGCGCCCGACGGAGGTCGGCGCGCGCGGTGTCGGCCGCGGACGCCGCCTGCACCGGGTCGACGGGGTCGCGGGCGAGGGAGGCCTGCACGCCCTCGTCGGCCAGCACCGCGTCCGCCGCGGCCCGGCGGTCGTCCGCTGCACGCAGCAGCCGCTGCTGCTCGGCGAGCACCGACCGCTCGACGAGGGCCGCGGCGGCGGCCTCGACGGTGGCGAACCCGTTGTCGCGCAACGCCGTCAGCGTCGACTCCTCCACGGTGGCGGACTCGCGCTGCACGTCGTCAGCCGACGCGGACGCTTCGGCGAGCTCCCGGACGGCGGCCACCAGGCGACCGTGGGCGGCAGCGACCGTGGCGAGGTCGAGGGCGGCCGCGTCCGACGAGCCGGGCCGCGCGCAGCGACACGTGGCCACGTGCTCGGCCGCGATGCCAGACACCTCGGCGGCGATGCGGGCGACCTGCGCCTTCACCTCGGTCAGCGTGGCCTCCGCTGCGGCCAGCGCCTGCGCGGCGGCGTCGGCCTCACGCTGCGCCTGGTCCCGGGACGTACGTGCCGCCGTGGCCCGGACCTCAGCACCGGCCAGCCGGGTGACCTCCACCGCCAGGGCGTCACGCTGGGTCTGAGCAGCGGTCGCCTCCGTGCGCAGGTCCGACGTCGAGGCACGCCCCTGGCCGACCTCGGCCCCCTCGGCCGCCCCGCCGACCGGCCCCAGCGCCGTCTCGAGATCGGCCGTCCGCGTGGCGAGCAGCTGCTCCAGCCCGGCCAGGGCGGCATCCTCGCGCTGGGTGACCTCGCGCAGCGCCTGCCACCGGCCCTCCGCCGCGTCGACCGCCTCGGCCGCGATCGGCTCGGAGGTCGTCGCCGGCTGGGGGTGGCTCGGCGACCCGCAGACGACACACGGCTCACCGTCGACCAGCCGGCCGGCGAGCTCGGCGGCCATCCCGTCGAGCCGGGCCTGCCGGAGCGCCTGGTGGTGGTCTCGGGCCGACTGTTCCCGGTGCCGCGCGTCCTGCACCCGGTCGCGGGCCGCGCGGGCCCGGTCGTGGGTCACGTCGATCTCGGCCGCCAACGCGTGTCGGCGGGCCGTCTCGGCCACGTGCGTGTCGGCTCGGGTGAGCGCCGTGGTCGCCTCCTGATGGCGCACGAGATCGGCACCGGACTGCTCCACCGCCTGCTCGGCGACGAGCAGCCCGTGCCGAAGCCGTAGGAGCCCATCGGCACCGGTCAGCACTGCGGTCTCGAGCCCGGCGACCCGGCGCCGCTCGTCCTCGAGCCCGCGGTGGCGCCCGACCGCGGCGTCGAGCTGGGCGGCGCCCTCCTCGAGGCTCTGGAGCCAGCCGGCCACCGACGTGGCCGCCCACGAGGAGATCCCCCAGGCCGCGACCGCCTGCTCCGCGCTGCTCCGGCGCTCTTCGGCCGTGGCGCGCCTCGCCCGCATCCGGGTCACGGCGCGCAGGTCTCCGGAGACCGTGTCGGCCCGGGTCGCCGCGTCGACCGACCGTCGCAGGGCGCTCCAGCGCTCGGGCTCGGCGTCGAGGGCGGCCAGGTCACGCCGAGCCGCCTCGCCGCGCCGACGGCGCTCGGCCCACGCGGCCGCCTGGGTAGCTGCCGCCTGGGCGGCCGCGGCCCGGCCCTCCGCGTCGCTGGCCGCGACCAGGCATCCCACGGCGTGCGCGTCGAGCCGGCTCGCGACCTCCCCGAGGCGGCCGGGCAGGGACTCGGCGGGGAGGTCGGCCCAGTCGACGGCCTGAGGTGGCCCGTCGTGGAGGACGTCGCCCGACACCTGCGCCAGCACCGTCTCCAGCCGCGCGAGGTCGGCGCCGAGCGCCGTACGCGCCTCAGCCAGCTCGATACCCAGCTGGCGCCGGCGGTCGACGAGCCAGGTCTCGACCCCGGTGTAGGTGGAGATGTCGAAGAGCTTCTCCAGCAGCGTGCGACGCTCGTCAGCCGTGGCGCGCAGGAAGGCGGCGAACTCTCCCTGCGGAAGCAGCACGACCTTGCTGAACTGGGCGAGCCCCATCCCCAGCACCTCGGTGACGATCTCGCCCACCTCGTCGGCCCGGGCGCTGCGGGCGGTCCAGCGGCCCACGGTGTGCTCTTCCAGCACGACGGAGGCCGGCGAGCTCGTCTGGCCGAGGCCGCGCTTCTTGGCGCGCAGGAACTCCGGTGACCGGGTGATCCGGAACCGCCGTGCCCCTACCCCGAACTCCAGCCGCACGACCGGCACCGCGGCACGACCGGCATGGTCACTGCGCAGCGCCTTGCCGCCAGGACGGGCACCCGGCACCCCGGCGTACAGCGCGAAGCAGACGGCGTCGAGCAGGCTGGTCTTGCCGGCCCCGGTGGGCCCGTGCACGAGGAAGAGGCCGTTGACGCCGATGGCGTCGAAGTCGACCTCGACGGTGCCGGCGAACGGCCCGAACGCCGTGACCTCCAGCCGGTGCAGCTTCATGCGACGCCCCGGGAGCCCGTGCGGAACAGCTCGTCGCCGAGCCCCGGCAGCATGGCGCCCAGCTCGTCGAGCCGCTGGGCGCGTTCGACGCGCGACGCCTCGACCGCCTCCTGCAGGAGCGCGCGCTCTTCCCCGGACGCCGGGTGTCCACCGCGCACGTGGGCCAGGAAGTCGCAGCACACGTCGAGGTCGTCGACGCGACGGCCGAGGGCCGCGGCATACGAGCTGATCGGCACGACCCCCCCGCGCGGCTCGAACGTGAGATGCACCGTGTGGGGGAACCGCTGCCGCAGCCGGTCCATGGCCCCCAGCGGCCGCACGGCGTCGGTGAGCGTGACCTGGCAGTAGGCCGCCACGGCCTCCTCGAGCACCGGGTCGGCCAGCAGGTCGTCGAGGTCGCCGCGCAGGACCCGAAGGGCCCGGTCGACGGGAGCAGTGACGAACCGCACGTCGACCCGGCCGGTGCCGTCGAGGTCGACCAGCCAGGTGCCCTTGGTGTGGCGGTGCTCGCTGAACGACATGGCCACGGGCGACCCGCTGTAGCGGACCCGCTCCGAGACCTGCTGCGCGCCGTGCAGGTGTCCCAGAGCGACGTAGTCGGCGGCGGCGAACACCGAAGGGTGCACCGCACTGACGCCCCCGACGCTGATGTCGCGCTCGGAGTCGCTGGTGGCGCCTCCGGTGACGAAGGCGTGCGCCATGACGACCGCGGGCCCGGGGCGACGAGCGAGGTCGGCCTCGACGCGGGACATCGCCGCCCGCAGGACCCCGGCGTGGGTGCGCTCGGTGGCGCCCAGCGCGTCAGCGCTCGTGGACGGCTCGAGGTAGGGCAGCGGATAGACCGCGACGCCCCCGACCTCGACCGGGGTGCCCACCGTGGCCAGCGAGGACCGGATGTGCAGGCCGGCCCGGCTGAGCAGGCTGGAGGCGAAGGACAGCCGGATGGCCGAGTCGTGGTTGCCGGAGGAGAGCACCACCTGGGCGCCGGCGTCGACGAGGCGGGTGACGGTCTCGGACAGCAGCTCCACGGTGGCGGGGCTGGGCAGCGCCCGGTCGTAGACGTCGCCGGACACCAGCACGGCGTCGACCGCCTCGGTGCGCACGGTCTCGACGAGGTGGTCGACGAAGCGCGCCTGGGCGTCCAGCAGCCCGACCCCGTGGAACGCGCGTCCCAGGTGCCAGTCGGAGGTGTGGATCAGCCGCACCCTGCCGAGGCTAGGACGTATGTGCGACAGCCTCCGGCACCGACACGGCGGCGACCCGGCCCCGCGCCGCTGACGCGCCTCAGTCGGCCCCCGCCAGGTAGGCGTGCACCAGCGGAACCGCCGCCGCGCCCTCGCCGGACGCCGCCGCGACCCGCTTCATCGAGTCGGTGCGGATGTCGCCGACCGCGAACCCGCCGGGTCTGGTCGTCTCGAGGGGGGCCGGCGGAAGGTCGTCGTGCCAGTGCTCCTGGGG
>JBDSYO010000253.1:0-12512 GCA_039925625.1 Lapillicoccus sp.
GCCACTGGATACCGCGTACGCGTACGCGAGGGTGCCGGAGGTGAGGGTGCCGGTCTTGTCGGTGAACAGGACCTCGACATTGCCGAGGTCCTCGATGCAGACCAGCCGTTTCACCAGCACCCTGCGCCGGCTCATCCGTCGCGACCCGGCAGCAAGGCTGGTCGAGACCACGGCGGGCAGGAGCTGCGGGGTGATACCGACGGCGATCGCGAGGGAGAACAGCAGCGCGTCGATCACGGGTCTCTGCAGGGCGACGTTGATGGCGAAGATCGACGCGGTCAGGCCGCCGGCGACGTAGACGAGCAGCATAGAGAACCGGCGGAGTTCGACCTGGAACTCGGTGTCGAGCTGGTGGGTGCTCAGCCCGGCGGCGATCGTGCCGAACTCCGTGTCCGCCCCGGTGGCGACCACGACGCCACGACCGCTGCCGGCGCTGACGACCGTGCCCATCAGCGCGCACCCGACCAGCTCGGCCAACGTGGTTCCCGCAGGGGTCATCTCGGTGGTCTTCTCCACAGGTCCGGACTCACCGGTCAGTACCGACTCATCGCATTCGAGCCCCCGGACGTCCAGCAGCCGCAGGTCGGCCGGGACGACGCCTCCGAGCCGGATGTCGACGATGTCACCGGGCACCAGGTCCGCTACGCCGACGTCCACCTGGATGCCGGCGCGGATGGCGACGGCCGTGTGGCTGATCTGGGCGTGCAACGCCTCTGCGGCCTTCTCGGCCCGGTACTCGTTGGCGAACCCGAGCCCGATCGAGACGGCCACGATGATCCCGATGATCACGGCGTCGCTGCGTTCCCCGACGACGTAGGAGAGCGTTGCCGCGGCGACGAGCAGGCCCAGCAGCGGCGACCGGAGCTGGTGGCCCAGGACCGGAACGAGCCTGGCCCGGTGGGTGGACACCGCGTTGGGCCCGTACTGCGCCCTGCGGTTGCGGACGTCAGCCGGTGACAGACCCTGGTCGGCGGTGACGGCGAGACGGTCCAGGGTCTCGGCGACGGACGTCGCGGCGGCGAGCTGGACGCCACTGGTGGCACCCGGGGACAGCCGTGTCGCGGACACGCTCACCCGGTCACCTGGTCACCTGGTCACCCGGTCACCCGGGTCACTGACCGGGTCGGCTTCGGTCGCGAGCCGGCCAGGTCCAGCCGCGGATCTCGGGCAGGTCCTCGAAGTGCTCACGGATGTAGCCGTGGTGGCGGCTCAGCATGTCCGTACAGTGCTGCGCGAGCAGCTCGCCGTCCTGCGACACCCGGCGTGAGCGGCGGAGCGCTTCGAGGACCAGGTGGTAGCGGCTCATCTCGTTCAGGACGACCATGTCGAAGGGGGTGGTGGTCGTGCCCTGCTCCATGAAGCCGCGGACGTGGAACCGGCCGACGTCGGCTCGCCCGTGGAGGAGCTCGTGGACCGCCCGCGGGTAGCCGTGGAAGGCGAAGATGACGTCGCCCGCCCGGGTGAAGAGCGACTCGAACTTCTCTTCGGTGAAACCGTGGGGGTGGTCGCGGTGAGGCAGCAGCGCCATCAGGTCCACGACGTTCACGACGCGGACGCGCAGGTAGGGGACGTACTCACGCAGCAGGTCGGCGGCCGCGAGGACCTCGAGGGTAGGCACGTCACCGGCTGCGGCGAGCACGATGTCAGGCTCAGCGTCGCGCTGCGCGGCGTCACCCTCGGTGCCCGCCCACTCCCAGATCGACGCGCCCGCAGCGCAATGGGCCTCCGCCTGGGTCATGGTCAGGTACTGAAGGTGCGGCTGCTTGTCGACGACGATGAGGTTGACGTGGTCGCGGCTCTCGAGGCAGTGCCGAGCGATGGAGAGGGTGCAGTTGGCGTCGGGTGGGAACCAGATGCGTACCACGTCCTTGGACAACGGGATCGCCGTGTCGATCAGTCCCGGGCCTTGGTGGGAGAACCCGTTGTGGTCGTTGCGCCAGCACGTGCTGGTGAGCAGCACGTTGAGGGAGGCGACCGGAAAGCGCCAGGGCACGTCGGCGGCGTGCTGGAGCCACTTGCTGTGCTGGACCAGCATCGAGGCCGACACCATGGCGAACGCCTCATAGCTTGCGAACATCCCGTGTCCCCCCGCCAGGAGGTACCCCTCGAGCCACCCTTGGCACAGGTGCTCGGACAACACCTCCATGACCCGGCCGTCAGGTGACAAGTGGTCATCGGTGGGAAGCACCGGCAGCTGCCAGCACCGGTCGGTGACCTCGAAGGTCGCGCCCAGCCGGTTGCTGTTCGTCTCGTCCGGGCAGAACAGACGGAAGTTCCCGCCCCCGTCCTCGGTGGTCGAGGCGGCGTACACGTCGCGCAGGAGCTCGCCCAGCGGGCGGGTCGTCTCGTGGAGGGTGGTCCCGGGTGCGGTGATGTCGAGGGCGTACCTGTCCATCGGCGGGAGCTGCAGCGGGGTGAGCAGCCGGCCGCCGTTGGCGTACGGGGTCGCCGACATCCGGTGGTCACCGGTGGGGGCGAGCGCGGCCAGCTCGGGTGCGAGCCGGCCGATGGGGTCGAACAGCTGGTCGGGGTGGTAGGAGAGCAGCCATTGTTCCAACAGCTGGAGGTGGTCGGGGTTCTCGCGCACCGCGGCGAGCGGGACCTGATGGGCGCGGAAGGTGCCTTGGATCTGGACTCCATCCACCGTGTCAGGCCCGGTCCAGCCCTTCGGGGTGCGCAGGATGATCGCCGGCCACCGGGCCGGCCCGGGGATGGCGTGCGCTGCGGTGCGCGCTTCGTGCTGGATCGCCGCGATCTGCTGCTGGGCGTGGTGCAGAGCCCGGTTGAGCTCCAAAAACACCGATGGCGGGTCGTCACCACTGACGACGACCGGGTCCCACCCCTGGGCGGACAACAGCGCGCATACGGCCTTGTCGTCGGTGCGGCCGAGGACGGTGGGGCCGGAGATCTTGTAGCCGTTGAGGTGCAGGATCGGCAGGACCGCTCCGTCGCGTCGAGCGTTGAGAAAGGCGGGTAGCTTCCAGGAGGCGGCGAGCGGCCCGGTCTCGGCCTCACCGTCGCCGATGACACAGGCGACCAGCAGGTCGGGACGGTCGAACGCGGCACCACCGGCGTGGACCAGGGCGTAGCCCAGCTCGCCGCCCTCGTGGATGCTGCCCGGGGTCTGGACGCTCACATGACTGGGTATGCCGCCCGGGGTGGAGAACTGACGGGCCAGGCGGGTCAGGCCTTCCTCGTCCCGGGAGATGTGGGGATAGACCTCGCTGTACGTACCGTCGAGGTAGGTGTTGGCCACCAGAGCCGGCCCACCGTGACCCGGACCCGTGACGTAGACGCAGTCGACACCGGTGTCTCGGATCAACCGGTTCAGCAACGTGTAGATCATCGAGAGGCCAGGACTGGTCCCCCAATGGCCCAGCAGCCGCGGCTTGATGTCGTCCACCCGCAGCGGCCTTCTCAGCAACACGTTGTGCTGCAGGTAGATCTGGGCCACCGTCAGGTAGTTCGCCGCATCCCACCAGCGCAGGTCGAGCTCGAGCTCGGACTGGTGGTAGTCGCGGGGGCCGGCGTGCAGCGTGGTGACGGTCACCGGCATCTGCCCGGCCGTGCGGTCGGTACCGCCCCAGCTGTCCCATCCCCGGCAGCGGACGTTCCTTGGGGGCGCCGAACGGTGACTCGCATCATGGCTTCCTCGGTTCCTTGGCGCCGCTGACGTCGACACCTGAGACGTCCAGACTGCCGGGGTCGTCACCGCGGTGGCAGGGTCCAACGTCCTGCCATTCGTCCGCCTTCGCCGGAGGACCGCGAAGGGCCAGAGGGACACGACGGGTGTCGTTCTCGGCTGAACGCGACCAGAGGCGTCAAGCCGCGTAGGCGTCTCAGGACCTTTGGACCTGTTGCGGCTCCTCGTCTCGGGACACCGTTGGGGTGTTCGGCTGGAACCCACCCAAAGGAGCCACGTCATGAGCACCTCCCTGTTCAGCAGTCCCGCCCCCGTCCTGGCAGACGACGGTGTTCATCGGCGCACCGGGCCGGGGTACGCCTGGCTGGCCGCGACGCGCGTTGCCGTCGGGTTCCTCATGCTGTGGGCCTTCCTCGACAAGCTGTTCGGCCTCGGCTACTCCACGGCGGCGGCCAAGTCCTGGCTGAACGGCGGTTCGCCCACCAACGGCTTCCTGTCGCACGTTGCGGTCGGACCGCTCCAAGGCTTCTTCCAGTCCATCGCCGGGTCGGCAGTGGTTGACACGCTGTTCATGGTCTCCCTCCTCGGTATCGGCGTCGCCATGATCTTCGGGGCCGGCCTGCGGATCGCCGCCATCAGCAACGTCGTCCTCATGCTGGGCATGTGGGCTGCCGAATGGCCGCTCACCCGGTTCACCAGCGCAGGTGCAGCCAGCGGGTCGACAAACCCCTTCGTGGACTACCACCTGGTCTACGCCCTGATCGGCATCGTCTTCGCCTACTTCGCCGTCGCCTCCAGGTACGGCCTGGGTGCCTGGTGGAGCCGGCGCACCGTCGTGCAGAAGAACCCCTGGCTCCTCTGATGGACACCGTGGGGTTCGCGTCAGCACACCGACGGACCGGAAGGAGCCGGACATGATGTGGTGGAACCAGATGGGAATGAACAGCGGTCAGTGGGTGGCGATGTCCTTGACGATGCTGGTGGCGTGGTCGTTGCCCGTCGCCCTGGTGGTGTGGCTGGTCCGCCGAGGCGTGGGAGGGCGGCTGTCGGCCGGCTCTACCCTGACGCCCGACCGAGCTGAAGACCTGCTGGCCCAGCGGTTCGCTCGGGGTGAGATCGACGAAGCCCAGTTCACCCGCGGGCGGGCCGTGCTCCGCGACACCGCGACTCGCACTCCCTGACCAGCGTGGCGGCATAGCGTCCAGGAGTCCCTCGGACTCCTGGACACTGGCATGCCACCGACAGTACGACCCTCATTGAGGGATCCCCGGCGACCCGGGTCGGGGGGTCCCCGGACCGTCGAGACTTCCGCTGGTCACGGCGAACACGGCCGCCTGGGTGCGGCTATGCATCCCCAGCTTCATCAGGACCGCCGTCACGTAGTTCTTGACCGTCTTCTCGGCCAGAGACAGCTGCTCGGCGATCTGGCGGTTCGTCAACCCCTGCGCGACGTGGTCGAGGATCCGCTGCTCCTGCGGTGACAACCGGCTCAACCGGGGGTCGGTCTGCGGGGCCCGGTCCCAGCTGCGGCGCACCCGGTCGACGTCCGCCGGGGTGATGAGCTGGTGACCGGAGGCGACGGCCCGCACGGCGTCGATGAGACCGTTGCCTTGAATGTCCTTGAGGAGATAGCCGGCCGCGCCGGCCAGGATCGCGCTGGACAAGGCCGACTCGTCATCGAAGGACGTCAGGATGAGGGCCGCGATGGTCGGGTCCTGGGAGCGCACGTCCCGGCAGACGTCGATGCCCGACCCGTCCGAAAGGCGGGCGTCGAAGATTGCGACGTCCGGCCGAGTCGCGGGTATCCGAACCCGGGCCTCCGCCGCCGTCGCTGCCTCCCCCACGACCTCGACGTCGTCCGTCGTCTCGAACAGCTCGCGGAGCCCGCGGCGCACGACCTCGTGGTCATCGACGAGGAAGACGCGGATCGAGGTCACCGGACGATCATGACCGGTGCGGTGCAGTCGTGCAGCACCGCATGGCTGACCGAGCCGAGGACGAGACTGGCGAACCCACCCCGCCCCCGTGAGCCGACAACGACGAGGGCAGCACCCCCACTGGCCTCGACGAGGGCGCGCGCTGCCGGTGCCTGGACGACCTGGGTACTGACAACGAGATCGGGATGCAGGGCGCGGACCGATGCGACGGCTCGCTGGAGGGTGTCGGTCGCGTCGTCGCGCAGTGCCTCGCTCCAGCTGGGAACACTTGCGCCATCGGCCCACGCGGCGTTGGTCCACGCCCCGGTGACCGGGATGTCCCATGCCCCGACGATGGTCAGGGGCTGACCGGCCCGAGCCGCCATCTCACCCGCCATCTCCAGCGCCTGGGACGCGGCGTGGGACCCGTCGACGCCGACGACGACCCCACGGACGCCGTCGGCGCCGTCTGTACCTTCGACGCCCCGGTGCCCGTCGGCCTCGGGGACGAGGACGACGGGGCAGGCGGCGTGCGCAGCGACGGCGAACGACACCGATCCTGACGTGAAGGAGCCGAAGGCGCTGCGGTGCTTGTTGCCGACGACGACGAGGACGGCCGACTCGGATGCCTTGATCAGATGGCCGGCGGCGGATCCGTCCGAAATGGAGGTGTCGACCCGGTCGGCGGGCAGCTTCGTCGCTGCCCGTCTGCCCGCCGCTGTCGCCAGACGAAGGGCCTCCTCGTGCGCTATCGACCCTACGCCTGCAGCGAACTCGAGGTAGCTGCCCGTGGTCTGAGGCAGCTCGATGACGGAGACCACCAAGAGCGAAGCGCCACGGCGGGCGGCCTCCGCAGCGGCCCAGTCGACGGCGGCGGTGGACGCCTCGGAACCGTCGACGCCGACGGCGACAACATCAGGACGGGGAAGGGTGTTCATGATGACGCCTCCGTATGAAGGGACGCGACATACAGGAAGCGCCCGGATGAGATCCACGCTTCTCAGCGACCACACACCTCACCAGAGTCTTTGGTCCTGCGCACTCACGTCCGCTTGACGCTTGCCCGCCACGTCACGATAGTTCCGTGGGGCACGTTCGGCTCCAATGTCAGCGATCCGCCGTGGGCCGCGGCTCTCGCGTTGAGGTTGGCGAGGCCGCTTCGAGCCGAGGGTCTCGCCATGCCGACCCCGTTGTCGGTGACGGAGACCTGGACCGTGTCGGTCACCTGCACGGACACCGTGGCGGCGGACGCCTGTGCGTGTCGAGCGACATTGGCCAACCCTTCCCTGACCACCGCGACGACGTCAGCGGCGAGAACGGCGGCCAGATCCGACAGCGATCCGGTGATGACCAGGTCGGGAACGAACCCGAGACTGTCGCCCCTCGAGACGACGAGCTCCTCGATCTCGCGGCGTAGGTCGTCCGAGGCATGGTTGCGATGCAGCTCGAAGATCGCGTGCCTGATGTCCTTGATGGCCTCATCGAGCGACGAGACCCCCTCGTCCAACCGAACCCGTACGGTCGGAGAGACCACCTGGCGGGCGGCGGACTGCAGGGACAACCCGGTGGCGAACAGTCGTTGAATGACGTTGTCGTGCATGTCCCGCGCGATCCGGTCGCGGTCCTCCAGCAGGGCGACCAGGGCGCGTGACTCCTGGCCCCGGGCCGCAAGGAGGGCCAGGCTCACCTGATGGGCGAGAGGGGGGAGCAGCTCCATCCGCTCGGCGACGAACGGCTCCGCTTGGGTGCTCCAGGCGACGACCATGACTCCGATGTCGTCGCTCCCGATGGCGATGGGCAGCACCGCGGTCGGTCCGACGTCGTGGGTGGTCACGAAGCCGCGGATCTCGGCCGCCAGTGTCGTGCCCGTAGGATCCTCGTCCTCCGAGAGGACGAGGATCGGGTGGCGGCCCCGGGCCACGTCGGTCCAGCGTTCGTCGGCGAGGCGAGCGCCCAGGGCCGCACCATCGAGAGGTGGTTCGGCGTCGGTAGCAATGACCACCAGCTCGCCGGCCCCGTTGAACAACGCCACAACCACGAGCTCGGCCCGGGACAGCTCGCGTGCGTGCCGAGCCGCGAAGGCCATCGTCGCGGACTCGTCGCGCCCCTCCAGCAGCATCTGGCTGACGTCTCCGCTGATCTGCATCCACCGACGCTGGTCGCGGGTGCGTTCGTAGAGGCGGGCATTGTCGATGGCCACCCCGGCGGCTCCCGCCAGCGCCACGACGATGGCCTGGTCCTGGGGGGTGAACGACGCACCACCAGCCTTCTCGGTCAGGTAGAGGTTGCCGTACACCTCGTCCCGAATGCGGACCGGTACGCCGAGGAAGCTGTGCATGGGTGGGTGGTCGGTCGGGAACCCGTAGGAGTCCCGATGGTCGGCCAGGTCGTCCAGGCGCACCGCATGGGGTTCTCGGATCAGCAGCCCGAGCACCCCGTGCCCTTTGGGGAGGTCGCCGATCGCCTCCCGGCCGGCCGGGGTCAGGCCCTCGGTGACGAACTCGACGAGGTGCTGACCGTCCGGCCCCAGGACTCCCATCGCCCCGTATCTGGCGTCGACCAGCTCGCAGGCGGAGTGGATGATCCGCGTGAGCACCTCCGCCAGGTCCAACCCGGCCGTGACCGCCATCACCGCGTCCAGAAGGGCACTGAGACGATGCTGTCCCCGCTCTTCGTTCAGCGCGCCGTCGGCGGTCACGAACCGATGCTACGACCACGAGCGGAGATGACCGCCTCCCACGTCACGCGACGGAGTCCCGGTCAGGCGACGGACTCCGACGACAGAGGCTCCGACACGACCAGGAGCTGCCCCTCGACGTGCTCCAGGCAGTAAGAGGCGACGGCCGGCCTGGCGTCTGGGGCGTCGGCTCCGACGACGAGCAGCAGGGCTCCCCGACTGCGTTCCACCAGTATCTGCGGCGCTGTTCCCACGACGGTCTCGAAGGTGACCGGCAGCATCTCCCCGCCGGCCAGAGCGGTCATCGCGATGGCGAACAGGAACGAGGCGGCCTTGGTATGCGCCGCGGCGCCCAAGCCGAGGGGGAGGACCTGCAGGAAGCGGATCCGGGCGCCTCGGGCGACGGCCTCGCGGACGGTGGCCGCCGCCACCGCGGTCGCCAGAGGACCGTCGACCAGCCCGGCGACGACCTCGCCGGACGCCGGCGGACGGTCTGAAGGGGGACGCGGGCCGAACATGACCCCAGCGTGTGGTCGACGAGGGCCCGCTCGAAGGGTCGAAGGTCCCGTGTCCCCGGCAGGACCTTCGACCCTGTCAGTCCGGACGACAACCGGAGACGGTGGACAGCGGACGCCTGCTGCGTCCGGTCACGCTCGTGCCTCAGCTCCCGAACACCAAGGACCCCTATCCCATGACCACTCCCGTCGTCTGGCTCATCATCGTTCTCGTCGTCCTCCTGCTTCTGCTCGCGAGCTCTGTGCGCATCATCAAGCAGTACGAGCTCGGGGTGCTGTTTCGGCTCGGCAAGGTCCAGGGCACCAGGCGACCGGGCCTGCAGCTGATCGTCCCTCTCGTCGACGTCCTGCACCGGGTGTCGTTGCGGATCGTGACCATGCCCATCCAGTCGCAGGGCATCATCACCCGCGACAACGTCAGCGTCGACGTCTCGGCCGTCGCCTACTACCGGGTCGTCGACGCGGTGAAGTCGGTGGTTGCCATCGAGGACGTCAAGAGCGCGATCGACCAGATCGCCCAGACCACCCTGCGCAAGGTCGTCGGCCAGCACACCCTCGACGAAACCTTGTCCGAGACCGACCGGATCAACCTCGACATCCGCCAGATCCTCGACGTCAGCACCCTCGACTGGGGGGTAGAGGTCACCCTCGTCGAGCTGAAGGACATCCAGCTGCCTGACAGCATGAAGCGGGCCATGGCCCGCCAGGCCGAGGCCGAGCGCGAGAAGCGCGCCAAGATCATCAACGCCGAAGGCGAGTCCCTCGCCGCCGCCGCGCTCGGTCAGGCGTCCGACATCATGATGGAGCACCCGCTCGCACTCCAGCTGCGCAACCTGCAGAGCCTCGTCGAGATCGGGGTCGACAAGAACACCACCGTCGTCTTCCCCGCGCCCCTGATGACCACGATCGCGGAGCTCGGCTCCTTCCTCGCCCGCGAAAAAGACGCCTCAACCGCGCATTCCGGCTCGGTGCAGCCCGACCGGCCCACCCTCGACACCCCGCCCGCCGGCGTGAACGGGTCAGCCCGTCGAGTGGCACCTTAACCATCTCCAGAGGGATGCCCACCTCAGGTCGAGCGAGCTGAGCAGCGACCCACCGCGCATCGGTCCGAAACGTTGGAGGTCAGCATGGTCGAACAGGTACCGAGACGTCGCCATGGCAACCCCTCGCACGACTGGCCCACGTGGGGAGGGACACCATCAGCCGGGGCCACGCAACACGACCTCAGAGCGCTCACCGTTCCCGACGTGAGCCTGGCCCTGACGACCATCGACGAGGCCCTGCACAGCCGCCCTTCCGGCCCGCAGACGGGGTCCGACGAGAAGGGCCGGCTCACGGAGCTGCACCAGCGGCAGCGATTGATCCTCCTGGAGCTGAGACGCCGCGCTCGCCATCCTGTCCGGTTCCGTGCTGGCCGGGTTGACGCCCGGCTCACCGGCCTTTCGGCGCCTCGGTCGTCACCGGGTGCAAACCTCCCGATCGCGGCGACCCCATGGGTGGCGAGCTGACCTCGTGAGATCGCGGCCGGTCTCAGCCATCGGCCAGGCCCGAGCCAACGGCACAGTCGCACATCGCCGCGGAACCGTCATTGCGCGACGAGGGCACAGGTCTGACTCCCACCAGTCGTCCATCGTCATCGGAGTCGACGGGTCCGACTCGAGCCGCCAAGCCCTCGAATGGGCCGCGGCGGAGGCGGATCACCAGGACCTTCCCCTGCATCTGCTGTGCGCCTGGGATGTGGACTGCTCCGCCCAAGCCGGCGTCCGCACTGATCGCCGCCACCCGCTTCGCCGACACGGTCGTCGTCGCTTCGCAGTCTGGGCGCCGTCGCAGAGGCCCCCCTGGGGTCGACGTCCCTGCCGGTGGCAGCCCACGCGCTCTGCCCTGTCGTTGTGGTGCCTGAACCCAACGGGGCCTGCTCCACACCGAGGGTCGTGTCGTCGCAGGCATCGACGGGTCCGAGCTCTCAGACCACGCCACCGGGTACGCCTTCGAGCATGCCGCCTGGCCTCGGCCTTACTTGTCGTGAATGCATGGAGCCCTCCCAACCCACGCCGGTTTCGTCGCGACGACGGGGATGCCGGAAGGTCCAGACACCCTCGAGGTCGAGCATCAGGTGATGACGGCCGCGGCCCTCGTCGGATGGACCATGAAGTATCCCGACGTCGACGCGTCCAAGGGCTGCTCCAAGGATCGGGGAGCTCGCAGCGCCCTGCACCGCGCGAACTGTCCGGTGGCCGTCGTCCGGCCCGAGAGCCGCGACAGATTGTCCTCCGAACCGGATCTCCGCCGGCAGGCCACCCGCACCGACGGAGCGGAATGATGACCCGACGGGTCAACCGTCGTCCCGCCAGTCATCGGGAGCCGGGTGAGGATGTGCCTGACATCGCCCTCGCCGACCCGTTGGTGGAGCAGCGGAGCTGTTGAAAGCCCCCCTGTCCACGGTGACCCGGCAACCAGAACCGCGGATGCCAGGAGCAGCCATCCATGACGAGGCCAGGCATAGCCCGCCAGCTTCGCGCATGCGAGAAGCCGGCAGGTCCCGGACGCTCGTCACGCGTCGACCCCGGCCCGAACGCCGGTCACTGTTGGGTGTCCTGGTGTGTGGCTGGTGCCGGCGGCGATCGCAGCCCTCCCGGCCGCCATAGGGAGCCTGGTCGGGTTCCTCACCTGATGCCCGTGGCGCCCCTCCTGGTCATTCTCGGCTGGCGGGCCTATCGGGACACCTCGGCGCATATCTGTGCTGGCTGGCATGCCTGGAGTTCACCGTCTGCAACTACGCGATCTACGCTTTCGACATCCAGTTCGGCCGGCTCTTCCTCCTCTGGGTGGCCGTTCTGGGCCTGTCCACCTTCGCTCTCCTCGGCGCACTGGCCACGACCGACACCAGGGCAGTCACGGCTCGTTTCGAAGGCCGGCGAATGCGGTGGTCCGGGTGGTTCCTCATCGGAGCGGCCGCGCTGTTCGCGTTGGGGTGGTTGAGCGTGATCATCCCCGCCCTGTGGTCGGGCAGCGGTTCACGTAGCGCCGATGAGTGGAACGTGCCCACCAGCCCCGTACACGTCCTGGACCTGGCCCTCTTTCTCCCCGCCTCGGCCGCCAGCGGATCGCTGCTCCTGCGACGCCGGCCGCTGGGCCACACCATCGCCCCTGGCCAGCTGACCTGGGTCGCCCTGACCTGCCTGCCGATCCTCGTCACCCCGGTGGTCGCCGAAGCCCGTGGTCACCAACCAGGGTGGGCGGTCACCGCTCCCATCGCCGTGATCCTGCTGGTTGCTCTCGCCACCCTGGGACGACTGCTTCGCGACTCCCCCTTCTCACCGCGCGGGACCCTCGCGGAACCGGCGCCTCGCGGACGCCGGGTAACGACGGAACGTGAGCTACCTCGCCGGCAGCGGCCTCCTGGCCGGCTCGGATGCTCCCGGATCGACGATCCGGCACACCACGTAGGCGAGCTCCTCCTGGAGCCTGCTGGTCAGCAGGTCCTGCTCACCGACCACGTCGGGATCGGCGACAACAGTCACCACGAGCTGCCCGGCGTAGGACAGGACCTGGAAACTGACACCGACGTTTCCAGGAGTCACGGCGAAGGGCACCATGGTGACGACGTCATGCCCCGCGAAGGACATCGACGCCGTGGGGCCGCGCACATTGGTGACGAAGGTATGGACGAGTCGTTGGTGGTCGATGAAGAACCGGAAGACTCCCAGCGCCGCCAAGGCGCGGAACGCCAGACCCATCGGCATCGACGACGAGCCCCG
>JBDSYO010000254.1:0-2528 GCA_039925625.1 Lapillicoccus sp.
AGATGGTGCTGTGGCGTCGGCCAACGAGGCGTGAGATCGTCATCGAGTTCTTCGCCCGTCCGGCTCGAGGGATGGGGGAGCAGTGGCGAGCCTCGCGTCAGCGACGCCCGGACCGGCGACCGTGACCCCGGCCTACCGCCGCCCTCACCACGTCGCCATGGTCGTCGAGTCGCCTGCGCACCCCGGCGATGGGACTGGTGAGGACACCTGGCCGGTGGTCTACCTGGCCCATCTACCCACCGGATCGCTCCTGATCCTTGAAGGGACCGGAGCCTTGATCTACATCGAGGCCGTAGCGGATGGAAGCCACCAGAGTGTGGTGCAGCGGCTTGCAGACCGAGTCGGTCTACCGCAGGAGACCATCAGCGGTGACGTCGACGCGTTCATAGCCCAGTTGGTGGATCAACGGCTGCTCGAGATCGGCTAACGTGCTCGTCGCCTGCCGTCAGACGTTGGCGCCCGTCTTGCCCTTCGTCTTGTCGCGCCGACCTTTGGACGTGCGGCGGTCGGTGCGCGACGTCGCGGGGGCCTGGTATCGGTAGTAGCCGTACCGGTAGGGGTCGCTGGGCCCGACCGAGACCATGTTCAGCGCGAACCCCGCGGCGTCGACGCCGACGGTCGATAGTGACCTGAGCGCTGACTGGAGGTCGCGCTTGCGCGTACGGTCGGCCGCGACGACGAACAGCAGCCCGCCGACGAGCTTGTTGATGACGACGGCGTCGATCACCGGCAGGACCGGGGGGCTGTCGACCAGCAGGTAGTCGAACTCCTTGGTCAGGTGGTCGAAGAGGGTCTCCATCGGCTCCGAACCGAGGATCTCGCTGGGGTTCGGGGGGATCTGGCCCGCGGGGAGCACGTAGAGGCTGGTGTCGCGCCACTGCTGGATGACGTCGTCGACGCCAGCCGCCCCCAGCAGGATCGTCGTGAGCCCGACCCCGCCCTCCAGCCCCATGGACTTGGCCACCGAAGGGTTGCGCAGGTCGCCGTCGACGAGCAGCACCCGGCCACCCGTGTCGGCGAGCGCCATGGCGAGGTTGATGATCGTCGTCGTCTTGCCCTCGCTCGGCATCGCGGAGGTGACGACGAAGGAATGCTTCCCCGTCGTCACGTCGACGAACAGCAGGTTGGTGCGCAGCCGCCGGATCGCCTCGGCATGCATCCCGTGCGGGTCGGTGACCAGCGTCAGCGGCTTGCCCTTGGCCCCCTTGTCCAGGGGGATGGTGGCGAGTAGCGGTCGGTCGGATAGCGCCTTGACATCGGCCTCGGAGCGCACCTTGGTGTCGAGAGCGTGCCGGCCGAAGGCGATCCCGATGCCGATGACCAGTCCGGCCAGCAGTCCCAGAGCCAGGTTGCGTCGCACGTTGGGCGACGTCGGTGCGTCGGGCGCCGAGGCCGGTGTGATGGCCGTGGTCTCCACGGTCTGACCGGCACTGGCGAGCAGGGGCGAGAACTTCGCCGCCACGCGGGCCAGCTGCGGCCCCACGGCGTTGGCGATCCGGGCGGCACCGGCGGGCGTACCGTCGGACGCGGTGATGTCGAGCACCGAGGCTTGGGGCGGCACCGACGCGGCGATGCTCAGCGGCGCGCCGGCCGGCAGCCCCAGCTCGGCGCGCAGAGGGTCGAGCACGGCCGGCGAGTGCAGCACCTCGATATAGGTGTTCAGGTCCTGGCTCGTGATGATGTAAGCCCCCTGCTGAACCGGCTTCTCCTGACTCCCCCCGGTGGCCGAGAAGTAGACCCGGGCCGACGCCGTATACGTGGGCGTCTGGGTCAACGTGTAGGCCGCGACCGTTCCCAGCACGATGAGGGTGCAGGCGGCGATCGTCCTCCAACGGGCGCGGAGGACGACCAGGAACTCCCGGAACTGCACAGTCACGTCTCCTGCGGGGGGGTACAACGAGGACACGACATCCTCCCACATGCATCCGAGGCGTACCGGCCCGAAGCGGAACCTCCGGGTCGAGCACTCTTGCGCGTCTCTCCCCCGTAGGCTCGGGTTGTCATCCGTGCCCTCGAAGGAGCCTGCTCTTGCGCGTCCTGCGGATCTCGCACAGCGGGGTCGTCGGCGCCTGGCGCCACCGTGAGCGTGCCATCGCCGCTCTCGGCGTCGACCTGCACCTCGTCTCCGCCGCGGTGTGGGACGAAGGGGGCGCGCCGGTGCGGCTCGAACCGCTGCCCGGGGAGGCGGTCGAGGGCATCGCGACCATCGGGTCGCATCCCGCCCTCTTCCTCTACGACCCGCGGCCGCTGTGGCGGCTGCTGGATGAGACCTGGGACCTCCTGGACCTCCACGAGGAGCCTTTCTCGCTGGCCACCGCCGAGATCCTCGCGCTGCGCGCGCTGCGTCGTCAGCGGGCGCCCTACGTCGTCTACTCCGCCCAGAACCTCGAGAAGCGGCTCCCGGCCCCGTTCCGGCTGCTCCAGCGTCGCGTGCTGCGTGCCGCCAGCGGGGTCAGCGTGTGCAACGTCGAGGCCGGAGAGATCCTCAAGCGACGCGGGTTTCCTGGCCGACCGGACGTGATCCCGCT
>JBDSYO010000255.1:0-4847 GCA_039925625.1 Lapillicoccus sp.
TGATGAAGCCGCCGTAGGAGCCGCCGGCCATGATGAACCGCTCCGCGCCCACCCACTCACGCAGGCCCTCCACGTCGGCCGCCCACTGCTCGTGGGTGAACGGGCCGTTCCCCTCGCTCTGTCCGGAGCCGCGGGCGTCGAAGACGACGACCCGGAAGGTGTCGCTGAGCGGGCCGAAGGTGTTCTTCGGCTCGGTCAGCGTGCCCAGGCCGGTGGCACCGTGGTGCGCGATGAGCAGGGTGCCGTCCTCGGGGCCTCTGACCTCGACGTTGAGGCGGTTGCCGTTGATGGTGACGAACACGGTTGCTCCTGGTGGGATGTCGAGGGGGGCGTCGAGAGGTGAGGGTCAGGCGGCGATGACGATGTCGTCGAGCGCCTTGGGATAGCTGGTGAGCGGTCTCGCTCCGTCGGCCGTGATGACCATCGAGTCGGAGACGCGGTAGCCGGCGTGGCCGGGCACGTAGATGCCGGGCTCGTTGGAGACCACGAAGCCCTCGCCGAGCACGGTGTCGTCGCCGTCCTCGAGCCACGGCGGCTCGTGCATCCCGACACCGATCCCGTGGCCCTGGCGGTGCTGCAGGTAGGCGCCGAGCCCCGCCTCGCGGATGACGTCGAGACAGCGGGCGTTGGCCTCGGCACACGTCAGGCCGGGTTTCAGGGTGTCGACGCCCATCTGCTGTGCGGCGCGGACCGCCTCGTAGTAGCGCACCTGGTCGGGGCTGGGCTCGCCGAGGATGAACGTGCGCTCGCCCTCGACGAACCGCCCGCCCACGGCGCAGCCGAGGGAGAGCATGAAGGTGTCGCCCGGGCGCAGCCGGTAGGACGACGGGAGGCCGTGCGGCTTGGCGCTGTTGGCACCGGCGTAGACCAGCCCGCCGGCGAGGAAGCCGATGACGACGACGTCGTCGTGCTCGGCGTACATCGTCGACGTGCCGACCCGGCCGACGTGCGCCGCGAGCTCGGACTCGCTCGGCATCGGCCCCCCGGAGCCCAGGGCGTCGCGCACCAGGCCGATCCCCGACTCGAGCATGAGGTCGGTGATGCGGGCCGCTTCCTGGTGCAGCGCCAGCTCCTCGGGCTGCTTGACGTAGCGCGCGACCGTGACTGCGTCGGTGGGGACCAGGTCGACGCCGGGGGCCACCTCCTGCAGCAGCCGCCACCGGGCGACGCTCATGCTCGGGCCGAACCCGACCCGCCCCGTGGCCGGGAGCCGGGCGGCGAGCACGGACAACGGCTCCACGACACCGGGGTACTCGGGGTAGGTGACGACCTCGGCCGCCGCGTCCTGCCAGCGGGCGTGCTCCTCCTCGAGGCGGGGCACGAGCAGGACGGCCGCGGAGTCGACCCCGAGGTGCACCGCCACGGGACGCTCGCCCGGGTGGTGGAAGAAGCCGGTGAGGTAGGCGACGTCGTCGGGATGGTCGAGCACGGCGGACGTCAGGCCCTCGGCGTCGAGCCGCGCGCGGACGAGGTCCTGGACGCGGGTGTAGAAGGCGGCGTCGAGCCGCTGGCGGAAGCCCATGCCGTTAAGTCCCTCAGTCCCGACGCGTCCGGGGGTTCCGGGCGTCGTTGTAGGCGATGGCGATGAGCGTCGCGGCGACGACCAGCGCGAGGATGGCGAGCGAGGGGAACAGCGCGGTCCACCACGCGCTGGTCATCGACCCGGACTGCTGCGACTCGTAGAGGATCCGGCCCCACGACCAGCTGGTCGGGTCACCGAGGCCGAGGAACGACAGCCCGGCTTCGGACAGCACCGCTCGCGACGCGGTGAGGACGACGGTGACGGTGATGACGGGCGCCACCGCGGGCAGCAGGTGGCGCCGCAGGATCCACGGGTGACCGCCGCCGAGCACGCGCGCGGCATCCATGTAGGGCAGTCCGACGATCGACAGCGCCTGCGACCGCACGACCCTCGCGACCTCGGGCCAGGAGAAGAACGAGATGACGAAGATGATGGTCGTCACGGACGGCCCGGCGAGTGCGGCCACGAGGATCATCAGCGGCAGCACCGGCAGCGAGAGGGAAAGGTTGACGACGAGGCTGAGCACGGTGTCGACCCTGGGGAAGTACGCGCTGAGCATTCCGATCAGCACACCGAAGGCGATCGCCAGCAAGGACGCGCAGCTGCCGACGATCATCGAGATGCGGGTGCCCCACACCACCTCGGCGAAGACGTCGCGGCCGAGGTTGTCGGTGCCGAACCAGTGGGCGGACGAGGGGGCCTGCAGGACGTCCTGGCTGAACCCGGACGGGTACGGCGCGAGGAGCGGGGCGCACAGGCCGAGGAGGACGAGGAGGAGCATGAGCACCGCGGCGCCCACGCCCATCGGGTTGTGCCGGAACGCATACCAGGTGGCCGCGGCGGCGCCCTCCTGCTGGCCGATGGGCTCGGTCTCGACCTCGGTCGTGAGGATGGCGGTCATGACGTGCGCACCCGCGGGTCGAGCAGGCCGTAGGCCAGGTCGGTGAGCATGTTCGCCACGACGACCGTGGCGGCCAGGACGACGAACGCGCCCTGCAGCACGGGGAAGTCGAGCCGGATGACCGCGTCGAAGATGGCTCGCCCCACGCCGGGGTAGGCGAAGATCGTCTCGGTGAGCACGGCCCCGCCCACCATGAAGCCGAGCTGCAGCCCGAGCAGCGTGGTCGTCGGCAGCAGGGCGTTGCGCAGCCCGTGCTTCCAGACGACGAGCCGTTCCGGTGTGCCCTTGGCCCGGGCCAGGGTGCAGAAGTCCTCGCCGAGCGCGTCGATGAGGGTGGACCGCAGGGTGAGCACGTAGCTCCCCAGGGCGACGAGCACCAGGCTCGCGCACGGCAGGACCAGGTGGCGCAGCACGTTGAGGTACCACTCCACCCCGTAGACGTCCTCGTCGACGGCGCCGCCGATGGGCAGGAGCCGCATCTGCAGGCCGAAGACGTAGAGGAAGAGGATCCCCACGCTGGGGACGAAGAGCGACTGGCCGACCACGCCGATGACCTGCACGACGCGGTCGGTGAACCGCCCCGCGTGGGTCGCCGCGAGCACCCCCAGGGGGATGCCCACGGCGACGGTCACGAGGAGGGCCGAGCCGGTGAGCAGCAGCGTCCAGGGGAGCCGGGCCAGCAGGACCGTGGTGACCGGCTCCGACTGGCTGAACGACGTCCCGAGGTTGCCCTGCACCAGCTGCACGAGGTACTTGCCGTACTGGATCGGCAGCGGGTCCGTGAGGCCGTACTTGGTGAGCAGGTCCTGGCGCATCGCCGCGTCCATGTTGGTCGAGGCGATGGCCTGGGCCGGGTCGCCCGGAAGCAGGCGCAGGAGCAGGAACGTGATGGTGACCGCGAACCACAGGGTCATCAGCCCGTAGGCGATCCGGCGCACTGCGAACCAGGCGAGGGGGGGCATACCGGCGGCTACTTCTTCTTCACGTTCGCCAGCGAGGCCGGGTCGATGATGGAGAGCAGCTCGCTCGGCTTCGTGACGAACCCACCGAACTTGTTGCTGTAGGCGACGTTGAGGTTCTGCACGTACATGATGTTGTCGATCATGTTCTCGTGCACGTAGGCCGCGGCCTGCTGGACGAGCGCCTTCTGAGCGGCGGGGTCGACCGTTCCCTGAGCCTTCTGGATCGCCTCGGTCAGCTTCGGGTCGTTGACCTGCGAGTAGTTGATCGCACCCTTGGGCAGGTACTGCAGCGCCATGTTCGAGACCGGCTCGTCCATGATCGCGAAGGACCCGGCGTAGATGTCGTAGTCACCCGCGTTGGTCTTGGCGAGGTAGGTGTTGCGGTCGAGGCCCTGGAGGTTGATGGTGATGCCGGCCTGCGCCGCGCTCTCCTTGACCAGCGTGGCCCAGGCCGCGATGACCGGGTCCTGCAGCGAGTAGATCATCGTCAGCGAGAGGTTGCTGACCCCGGCCTGCGCGAGCAGCTCCTTCGACTTGTTGGTGTCGAACACGTACTCCTTGAGCGAGGGGTTCGCGAACTGCTTGAGCGAGTCGGTGATCGGGCTGTTGTTCGCCGTGACCGCCTGGCCCTGCACCGCCACCGACCGGATCGAGCTGTAGTCGACCGCGTGGGCCAGCGCCTGCCGCACCAGCGGGTTGTCCATCGGCTTGCGCGTCATGTTGTAGGTCATGTGCGTGAAGCCGAGGCCCGGGATCTCCGCGACGGTGATGCCGTCGGTGCTCTTGAGGTTGGCCACCTGGGCCGGCGGCAGCGCGTTGGCGATGACGTCGACGTCGCCCTTCTTGAGGGCGAGGATCTCGGTGTTGACGTCCGGGTAGACCTTGAAGACGACCTTGGAGAGGGTCGGCGTGCCGCCGGGGGCCATGGGGTAGGGGGTGACCCGCTCCAGTGTGTAGCTCTGGCCCTTGGCGACCGTCGTCAGCTTGTAGGGCCCGGCGCTGACCCAGTTGCTGTTGTTGGGGAAGTCGTCCATCTTCGCGTTCTTGCTGAAGACGTGCTCGGGCACCACGGTCATCCAGAAGCCGACCTCCGGGATGACGATGCTGTCGGGCTGCTTGAGCGCGAGCTCCACCCGGGTGGGGGACACGGCCGTGGCCTTGTCGAGGTTGGTCATGAACCCGTTGACGACGCCGCCCTTGGGGTTCTGGGTCTTGATGGTGTTGATCGTGTAGGCGACGTCGGAGGCGGTCAGCTTCTGCCCGTCGCTCCACTGGAAGTCGTCGCGGATGTCGAAGAAGCCGGTCTTGCCGTCGTCGCTGTAGCCCCACTTCGTGGCGAGGTACGGCTGCTTCGAGCCGTCGGCGTTGATGCTCAGCAGCCGGGGGTACATGAGGTCGGTGACCCAGCTGTCGGTGCGGCTGTTGCCGAGCATGGGGTTGAGGTTCACGACATCGGTCGTCG
>JBDSYO010000256.1:0-3328 GCA_039925625.1 Lapillicoccus sp.
CCTCATGCCCCCTCCCCCGTCCGCGCGTACGGCCGTCGTCACCGGTGGCGCCAGCGGCATCGGCGCGGCCACCGCGCGTCGGCTGGCGGCGGCTGGACGCCCGGTGGCGGTGGTCGACCTCGACCCGGCGGGCGAGAGCGTCGCCGCGCAGATCCGGGACGCCGGCGGCGCGGCCGTCGCCTACCGCGCTGACGTCGCCGACGAGGCGTTCTGGGCCGAGCTGCCCGCCCTGGTCCACGACGCGCTGGGCCCGGTCGGCGTTCTCGTCAGCAACGCCTACGCGAGCGAGGTGCGCGAGCTGGCCACCATGACGCTGGCCTCCTGGGAGCACCAGCTCGCCGTGAACGTCAGCGGAGCCTTCCTCGCGGCCCGGGCCCTCCTGCCCGACTTGCGCACCGGAGACGGACGGGGCGAGGGGAGCATCGTGTTCGTGTCGTCCGTGCACGCCCGGGTGGGAATGCCCCGGCGCCCGGGGTATGCCGCCGGCAAGGGTGCGCTGGTCGCCCTCACCCACCAGCTCGCTGTCGAGTACGGCCCTCAGGTGCGCGTCAACGTCGTCCTCCCCGGACCGATCCTCACCCCGGCGTGGGACACCGCGACGGCCGAGGACCGGGCCCAGAGCGCGACCGCGACGGCTGCCGCCCGGCTGGGCTCGCCCGACGAGGTGGCCGCGGTGATCGCGTTCCTCTGCTCCGCGGACGCCTCCTACGTCACAGGCGCGGAGATCCCGGTCGACGGCGGCTGGCTGGTCAAGAAGGACTCCCACTGACCCTCCCGGTGTGCAACGGTGGGCACCCGGGGAACCCACGGTCGGCGCCGGTCCGCGCCGGCCCCCGCTGAGGAGCCCACCATGGCCGAAGGCCTGTCCCGTCGCTCGGTCCTGCACGGCTTGAGCGCGTCGGCCGTGGCGGCCGGGTCGCTGCCCTGGATGGCGGCATCCGCGTCGTCGGCCTCGGCGACGCCCGGGCAGCGCGCAGACCCCGCCACCGACTGGGCGGCGTACGGTCGTGCGGTCGGCTCGGCCTTCGACCGGATGCAGAACGTCGGCGGTGCCGTCGCCGTCGTCAGCGCCGACCAGGTGCTGCACACGTCGACCTACGGAGTACGCGGTCTGAAGGACCGCAAGCCGGTCACGGCCGACACCTCGTTCCGGGTCGGGTCGACCACCAAGTCGATGACGGCCGCACTGGTCGCGACCTACGTCGACGACGGGACGCTGGGCTGGGACCAGAAGGTGGTCGACGCCTGGTCCGGGTTCCGGGCGCCCACCCCCGAGCTGACCCGGAGCCTGCGGGTGCGCGACCTGCTCGGCATGGGGTCGGGGATCGGTGAGCCCGACCGGATGAAGCCCGGGCTGCACTTCGACGTGACCGCGGCTCAGATCCTTGAGTCCGCAGTCAACCTCCCGGTGGTCGCGTCACGGGTCAACCAGACGTTCTCCTACGCCAACACCATCCAGACCGTGGGCGGGTACCTGCCGCTGCTGGCCACCGGCGTGGCTCCGGCGGACCTGGCTCCGGCCTGGGCGGCGGCCATCCGGGACCGCGTGTTCGGCCCGGCCGGGATGACGGGCGCTCGGCTGGGCAGCGATCCCCGCGGCCTGGTCGAGAACTACGCCACGGGCAACGGTTTCGACCTGCGCCCGAAGGCGTCGGCGATGCCGTTCGCCGCGATCGGCGCCTACGCACCGTCCGGTGGCACGCTGGCCAGTGTCTCGGACATGGCGGCCTGGGTGCGTCTGCAGCTGCGTCGAGGGCGCTCGGTCACCGGTCGCCAGGTGGTGTCCGCAGCCAACCTCGCCGAGTGCTACCTCGCTCACGTCGTCGTTCCTCCGGACCAGGGGGCCCTGCCCGGTGGGGCCAGCTCCGGGTACGGGATGGGCTGGTGGCACGACACGTTCCCGAACGGGCTGCAGGTGGTGTTCCACACCGGCGCCTTCGACGGGTTCAGCACCCTGATCGCGTTCTTCCCCGACCACGACTTGGGCCTCGTCGCCCTGAACGCGATGAACCCGTCGGCGGACCTCTGGACCATCTACTCCCTGGTCCTGCTGCTGAGCCAGCGCTTCGGTGAAAACCCCGACCTGCCGGAGCAGGTCGTGGCGGCGAGCGCCGACCGACTGGCTCACCTCGCCGATCTCGGCCGACAGTCGACAGCGGTCGACCTGAAGCGGCTCGAGCCGTATCTCGGCTACTACGAAGGCGGTTGGTCCCTGGTGCGCGAGGGACGGGAGATCCAGATGCGGATCGGGCCCCGCGTCATCCCCCTGCAGGTCATGCCGGACGGCAGCTACGTCATGGCCGGCGGCACCCTTGTCGGCGAGACGGTGCGCCTGGCCAAGGAGGCGGACGGGACCGCGCACCTCGAGCTCTCCGGCATCGAGAAGGTCCGCCGGACCACCGGGCTGTAGCGGCGTCGACGGACCCAGCGCGGCCTGGCCGTCACCACCCCGTCAGAGCCGGTCGGCCAGCCAGGCCAGCTGGTCCCGCACATGGTGGGCTCCGCCGCCCTCGTGCCCGTTGTAGGCGTACTCACGGATGTCGGCCTCTCCCCCCCAGGCGTGATAGGTCGCATACCCGGTCGAGGGCGGGCAGACGGTGTCCTGGAGCGCGACGGAGAACAGCGCCTGCGCGGTGGCCCGGCTGGCCAGGTGCACACCGTCGAAGTACCCGAGCGTCGTCAGGGCCGTCTGCGCGTCGTCGCGGTGCATGGCGAGGTAGCCCTGGATCTCCAGGTAGGGCCCGCTCGACGCGAGCCAGGTCCCCCGCGCCATGTCGCAGAGGAACGGCACATCGACCAGCGCCGCGCGCACCCCGCCGGCGAGTCCGGCGGCGGCGACCGCGAGTCCGCCCCCCTGGCTCGCGCCGGCGACGACCACGCGATCGGCGTCCACCTGCTCGAGGGCGCGCGCCGCGTCGACGGCGCGGACGGCGTCGGTGACGAGGCGGCGGTAGTAGTACTCGCGCGGGTCGCGGATGCCACGGGTCATCATCCCGGGGAAGGCCGGGCCGCTCCCGACCGGGTCGGGCGTCACGCCGAGGCTCCCGCGCGAGCCCTGCCCGCGGGTGTCCATGACGAGGTGGGCGTAGCCGGCCAGCGCCCAGACGACGTTCTCGTGGGGCAGCCCCCGACCCCCGCTGTAACCGATGTACTGCACCACGCACGGCAGCGGCTCGGTGCGTCCCGCCGGCACGTGCAGCCACGCGGCGACCGGCTGTCCGCCCCACCCGGGGAACCGCACGTCGTAGGTGTCGAGGAGGGCCATCCCGGTCTCCACCCGCACGGCGGAGACGGGCGCGCCGATGGCCCGCGCGTCGCCGAGGGTCGA
>JBDSYO010000257.1:0-4801 GCA_039925625.1 Lapillicoccus sp.
TCACGCCTCACGCCGGCGAGCTGGCCCGCCTGCTGAGCCGACTCCGTGGCGAGGTGGTCTCCCGAGAACAGGTCACGAGTGCCCCGTTGGCCCACGCCCGCGAGGCCGCCGAACGGACCGGCTGCACCGTGCTGCTCAAGGGGTCGCACACCCTGGTGGTGAGCCCCGACCCGTCACGTCCCGTGCGTAGCCAGGCCGATGCTCCCGCGTGGGTGGGAACGGCCGGCGCCGGTGACGTCCTCGGCGGCCTGCTCGGCACGCTGCTTGCGGCGGGCCTGGACCCCCTCGACGCCGGCGCCCTCGGCGCCCTCGTCCACGGCGTGGGCGCCGACGAGGCCAACCCCGGCGGCCCGGTGCGGATCAGCGAGGTCGCCCGGCGCCTACCGGCCACCGTGGCCGCGCTGCTGCGGTATGCCTGAGCCCGGGATGCCTGAACGCGACAGGTCTGACCACCAAGGCCCCGCCGCCGCGATCCCCGCGGGTGCGCCGGGGGCGGCGGTCGTCGACCTCGACGCCGTTGCCGCCAACGTCCGGGCGCTGCGCGAGCGGGCGTCGGGCGCCGAGGTCCTCGCGGTGGTCAAGGCCGACGCCTACGGGCACGGGCTGGTGCCCGCGGCCCGAGCGGCCCAGGCGGGCGGCGCGACGTGGCTGGGCACGGCGCAGCAGTCCGAGGCGGTCGCGCTGCGCGACGCGGGGATCACGGGTCGGCTGTTCACCTGGCTGCACGTGCCGGGCGTGGACTTCGGGCAGGCGTTGAGCCGCGACATCGACGTCTCGGCGTCCGCCCCGTGGGCCCTCGACGGCATCGCGGCCGGGGCCCGCGCCCTCGGGCAGCCGGCCCGGGTGCACCTCAAGGTCGACAGCGGGCTGGGCCGCAACGGCGCCTACGGGACGGGGTTCACCGACCTCGTCGCCGCGGCCCGAAGACTGGAGGCCGAGGGCGTCCTGCGGGTCGTCGGGGTGTGGTCGCACCTCGCCTGCGCCGACGAGCCCGGGCACCCGTCGGTGGCGCGGCAGCAGGAGGTCTTCACCGCAGCCGTTCGCGTCGCGGAGGCGGCCGGCTGCCGGCTCGACGTGCGCCACCTGGCCAACTCCGCAGCCACCCTCACCGCGCCGCAGACCCACTTCGACCTGGTCCGCCCCGGCATCGCCTGCTACGGGCTGAGCCCGGTGCCGCAGGTCGGGGGGCCCGAGGCGTACGGCCTGACCCCGGCGATGACGCTCGTGGCCCGGCTCGCCCTCGTCAAGCGGGTGCCGGCCGGCCTCGGTGTCTCCTACGGCCACCACTACACGACCCCCGCCGACACGGTGCTGGGGCTCGTGCCGCTCGGGTATGCCGACGGCATCCCGCGGCACGCGTCCGGCACGGGACCCCTGTCCGTGGCCGGGCGCCGCTACACCGTCGCGGGGCGCGTATGCATGGACCAGGTCGTCGTCGACCTCGGCCCCGACACCCCGGCGCAGGCCGGCGACGAGGTGATCCTCTTCGGCCCGGACCCCTCCGGCCCGACCGCTCAGGGGTGGGCGGACGCGGCGGGGACGATCGGCTATGAGATCGTGACGCGGATCGGGCCGCGGGTGCCCAGGGTGTACGTCGGAGGAGATGCGTGAGCTCGAGTCGAGGTGGCCTCATCGGCCTCGGGATCGGCGTCGGCGTGGCCGGGGCGGCCGCGGCGGCGGGCCTGGTGGCCGACCGCGTGCACCGCCGGCGGGCCGACGCGCTCGAGACCGGCGCGAGCCTGGTCGAGACGCCGAGCCGCACCCTCACCGTGACGGCCACCGACGGCGTGGCCCTGCACGTCGAGGTCGACGAGCCCGCCGAGCACCACGACGGTGGCTCGCAGACCGACGAGAACGGGCTGGAGCGGCCCACCGTCGTGCTGTCGCACGGGTACTGCCTGACCAGCGAGTGCTGGGTCTTCCAGCGGCGCTACCTGCGGTGGGCGGGCTACCGCGTCGTCGTCTGGGACCAGCGGGGGCACGGCCGCTCCGGCCGCGGTGACCCCGCCGCCTCCACCATCGCCCAGCTCGGCGAGGACCTCGCGGCCGTCATCGCGGCGGTCGCCCCCGACGGCCCGCTCGCCCTCGTCGGGCACTCCATGGGTGGCATGACGACGATGGCCCTCGGCACCCTGCACCCCGACCTCGTCCGTGACCGCGTCGTCGCCCTCGGCTGCATCTCCACCTCGGCCGGGGGGATGCCGCTCGCGTCGGGCGACTTCGCGGCCACGGCCGGGCGGCTGCTGCTCGAACGTCTGGGCCCGCGGGTGGCGGGGCTGTTCGAGACGCGCCCGGAGGTGCTGCGCTCCATCCTCTCGGCCAACTCCGAGCTGGCCGAGTTCCTCGTCGAGCGCTACTCGTTCGCCTCGCCGGTGCCCCGGTCGGTGGTCCGCCTCACCGCCAAGATGCTGCTCGGCACCAACCTCACCGTGATGTCCTCCTTCACCCCGGCGTTCATCGACTACGACCAGACGGGCGGCCTCGCCGCGTACAGCGGGTGCGAGACCCTCGTCTTCAACGGCGAGCAGGACATCCTCACGCCGCCGGAGCACAGCGAGGAGATCGTCCGGGCCCTGCCGGGCGCCCAGCACGTCATCGTCCGCGACGCCGGGCACGTGATCATGCTCGAGCACCCCGACCTGCTCAACCAGCAGCTCGACGCCCTCGTGGGCCGGGCGTCCACCCGTGAGGCGGAGGACATCCCGGCCGAGACCGTCCCGCGGGTGCGCCGGGTCGTCACCGACGTCGACAAGAAGCGCCGGATCGAGCGGGGTATGCAGCGCAAGGAGCGGACTCCGGCCGCGAGGGCGCGGCGGTCCACGGCGTCGTGACGCACGCCTACCGGGTCGTCGCTCTGCCCACCGCGGAGGCAACCCAGGACCTCGGTCGCCGCCTCGGTCGCCGGCTGCGGGCGGGCGACCTCGTGGTGCTCACCGGGGACCTCGGCGCCGGCAAGACGACGTTGACGCAAGGTCTCGGCGAGGGGCTCGGGGTGCGCGGGCCGGTGACGTCGCCCACGTTCGTCATCGCGCGCGTCCACCCGTCGCTCGTGGGCGGGCCGGCACTCGTGCACGTGGACGCCTACCGGCTGGGCGGGGCGCTGGAGCTCGACGACCTCGACCTCGACACCGACGTCGCCGACAGCGTCACGGTCGTCGAGTGGGGCCACGGGGTCGCCGAGCGTCTCGCCGACGCCTACCTGGAGGTCGTCCTCGCCGTCGACGAGCGGGAGCGGCGCACCGCCACGCTGACCGGCGTCGGGGAGCGCTGGCAGGGCCTCGAGGTCTGAGCTCCGAGGGCTCGGTAGCCTTCCGGCGTGCTCCTCCTCGCCATCGACACCGCGACGACGGCGATCACCGTGGCCGTCCACGACGGGTCGCGAGTGCTCGCGGAGGTGACGACGCTCGACGCTCGCGGCCACGCCGAGCACCTCGCGCCGGGCATCAGTGCCGCCCTCGAGGAGGCCGGGACCGGGGTCGGCGACCTCACCGACGTCGTCTGCGGGCTCGGTCCCGGGCCGTTCACCGGCCTGCGGGTCGGCATCGTCACGGCCCGCACCCTCGCTCTGGCGACCGGGGCCGCCCTGCACGGGGTCTGCAGCCTCGACGCCCTGGCCCACGAGGCGTACGCGTCCGGCGCCCAGGGCGAGCTGCTGGTCGCCACCGACGCGCGGCGCAAGGAGGTCTACTGGGCGCGGTATGCCTCAGGCCCCGACGGCTCGCCGGCGCGCCTCGACGGGCCGCACGTCGCCCGGGCCGCCGACCTGCCTGCGGACGCCGCCGCCCTCCCGGCCGTGGGGCGGGGCCCAGGGCTCTACCCCGACGTCTTCGGTGACGCGGGCGGCCCCCCGCTCGACGTCTCCGCCGGGTGGCTGGCCGACCTCGCCGCCCGCCGCCTGGCCGCCGGCGACCCCCTCGACGAGCACGAGCCGTTCTACCTGCGGCGCCCCGACGCCGTGCCGTCGGTGCCGGCCACACAGGCCCGCACGTGAGCACCCTGCGGGAGATGACGTGGCGCGACATCCCGCGCCTGGCCGAGCTGGAGGCCGAGCTCTTCGCCGACGACGCCTGGAGCGAGGCGACGTGGTGGGCCGAGCTGGCCGGCCGGCCGCGCCGCGAGTACGTCGTGCTGGAGGGGCACGAGGCTGCGGGCATCGGGGGAGGAATCGAGGGGTACGCCGGGGTCGACCACGGCGGCGAGGTCGCCGACATCATGACGGTGGCCGTCGCTCCCGCCCGCCGCGGGCGCGGCGACGGCGACCGGCTCGTCGACACGCTCCTGGAGCGAGCCAGGGACCGGGGAGCGGGGGCCGCGATCCTTGAGGTGCGGGCCGACAACCCGGCCGCGCGTGGGCTCTACCGGCGGCACGGCTTCGAGGAGATCTCGGTGCGCCGGCGCTACTACCAGCCGGGCGACGTCGACGCCGTCGTCATGCGCCGCCGGCTCGAGGGGGAGCGATGACCCCGGTCAACGACGGCCCCCTCGTGCTCGGCATCGAGACGTCGTGCGACGAGACCGGCGTGGGCATCGTGCGCGGCGGAACGCTGCTCGTGGACGCGGTGGCCAGCAGTGTCGACGAGCACGCCCGGTTCGGGGGGGTGGTGCCCGAGGTCGCGAGCCGCGCCCACCTCGAGGCCATGGTGCCGACCATCGAACGGGCCTGCCGGGAGTCCGGCGTGCGGCTGGCCGACCTCGACGCGGTCGCCGTGACGGCCGGGCCGGGCCTGGCCGGAGCGCTCCTCGTGGGGGTCGCCGCCGCCAAGGCGCTCGCAGTCGGCCTCGGCAAGCCGCTCTACGGCGT
>JBDSYO010000258.1:0-4523 GCA_039925625.1 Lapillicoccus sp.
TTCGACTCCGACCGGGGGCACCACAGCTTGATGGGGAAAGCTTTGTACGAGGGCGCCCCTGTCAGGGCCTCGAGATACATTGTGACCCGCGGCGGCGCAGAGTCGCGATGACGTCCCGTTGGGCCGGGCAACTCGTCCGCCTGGCGAACGATCGCCACGGCTTTCGGTCGTTCCTCTTGCGTCCACCTAACGATTGGCGAGGCGCTGAGGTGGTCGCACTCAGTCGCGCAACGACCGGGTCACCACGTCACGAGCTTCGTTCTGCACCCGAGCCAAGTGCTCTTCTCCCCGGAATGACTCGGCGTAGATCTTGTAGACGTCCTCGGTGCCCGACGGCCGAGCCGCGAACCACGCGCTCTCGGTGACGACCTTGAGGCCACCGATCTTGGCGCCGTTCCCGGGGGCGCTGGTCAGCTTGGCCGTGATCGGCTCGCCCGCGAGCGACTCGGCGGTCACGGCCTCCGGAGACAGGGCCGCCAGGGCCGCCTTCTCCTCTCGGCTCGCTGCCGCGTCGATGCGCGCGTATGCCGGGTCGCCGTGCTTCGCGGTGAGCTCGGCGTAGTGCTGGCTGGGGGTCTTCCCCGTGGTCGCGAGGATCTCCGAAGCCAGCAGCGCGAGGATGATGCCGTCCTTGTCGGTGGTCCAGACCGAGCCGTCGAAGCGCAGGAACGAGGCCCCGGCCGACTCCTCCCCGCCGAACCCGACGCTGCCGTCGAGCAGCCCCGGCACGAACCACTTGAAGCCGACGGGCACCTCGAGCAGCGTGCGGCCGAGGTCGTCGGCGACCCGGTCGATCATCGACGACGACACGAGCGTCTTGCCGATGGCGGTCCCCTCGCGCCATCCCGGACGGGCCCCCCCGTAGAGGTACTGGATCGCCACGGCGAGGTAGTGGTTGGGGTTCATCAGCCCGCCGTCGGGTGTGACGATGCCGTGCCGGTCGGAGTCGGCGTCGTTGCCGGTGGCGATGTCGTACTCGTCCTTGCGCTTGATGAGCGACGCCATGGCGAACGGCGACGAGCAGTCCATCCGGATCTTGCCGTCCCAGTCGAGCGTCATGAAGCGCCACGTCGGGTCGACCTCGGGGTTGACGACCGTGAGGTCGAGATCGTGCCGCTTGGCAATCTCGGCCCAGTACGCCACCGAGGCGCCGCCGAGCGGGTCCGCCCCGATCCGCACGCCGGCCGTGCGGATGGCCGCGATGTCGACGACGTTCGGCAGGTCGTCGACGTAGCGGCCCATGAAGTCGTAGCGGCCGACCTCGCGGAGTGCCTGCTCCAACGGCACCCGCTTGACGTCCGCCAGACCGCCGACGATGAGCTCGTTGGCCCGGGCGGCGATGACCGACGTGGCGTCGGTGTCGGCCGGCCCGCCGTGGGTGGGGTTGTACTTGAAGCCGCCGTCCGACGGCGGGTTGTGGGAGGGCGTGACGACGATGCCGTCGGCCAGCCCGGCCCCCGAGCCGCCGCCGCCGACCTTGCCCTGGTTGAGGGTGAGGATGGCGTGCGACACCGCCGGGGTCGGGGTGTAGCCGTCGCGGTCGTCGACGAGCACGGTGACACCGTTGGCGACGAGCACCTCGAGCGCCGACCGCCAGGCCGGCTCCGACAGGGCGTGGGTGTCGCGGCCGATGAGCAGCGGGCCGTCGACGCCCTGCGACGCGCGGTACTCGCAGATCGCCTGGGTCGTGGCGAGGATGTGGGCCTCGTTGAACGCCGTCCTCAGGCTCGAACCGCGGTGCCCCGACGTACCGAACACGACCATCTGGTCGGGGTTCGTCGCGTCGGGGACCCGGTCGTAGTAGGCGGCGACGAGCGCCTCGATGTCGACGAGGTCTCGCTCCTCGGCCGGCTGTCCGGCGCGCGGGTCGGTCACGGGTCATGCTCCTTCGGAGTCGGGGACGAGCCAGACGGTGGACAGGGCCGGCACCGTGACGTTGACGGCGAACGGCTGGTTGTCCCAGGACTGCGGCTCCGCCTGGATGACCACCCCGGCCGAGCTGGGGGCGTCGGGCCGGTAGCCCGCGGTGTCCATGAGGACGCGCCAGCCACCCGGCCGCGGGACGCCGATGCGGTAGGGCTCGTGGGTCATCCCGCTGAAGTTGACGACGACGGCCATGACGGGGGCGTCGGTCGCCCGGTCACCCGAGCCGTAGCGCAGGTAGGCGAAGGTGTTGTGGGCCGCGTCGTCGGCGTTGAGCCAGCGGAAGCCGGCCGGGTCGGAGTCGTACTCCCACATCTGGCGGTACTTCGTGTAGATCGCGTTCATGTCCTTGACCAGCGCGTGCACCCGGTAGTGCGCCGGCTGGTCGAGCAGCCACCAGTCGAGGCTGCGTCCGTCGGCCCACTCCGACTCCTGCGCGAACTCCGACCCCATGAAGATCAGCTGCTTCCCGGGGTGGCTCCACATGTACGCCAAGAAGGCGCGCAGCGTGGCCAGCTGCTCGTCGCGGGTGCCACCCGCCTTGCGCAGCAGGGACCCCTTGCCGTGCACGACCTCGTCGTGGCTGATCGGCAGGACGAAGTTCTCGCTGAACGCATACATGAGCGCGAAGGTCATCGAGTTGTGGTGGTACTGGCGGAAGATCGGGTCCTGCCCCAGGTAGCGCAGGGCGTCGTTCATCCAGCCCATGTTCCACTTGAACCCGAAGCCCAGGCCGCCCTTGGCGGTCGTCGCGGTGACGCCCGACCACGAGGTCGACTCCTCGGCGATGCTGACGATGCCGGGGGACCTGCGGTATGCCGTCGCGTTGACCTCCTGCAGCAGCCGCACCGCCTCAAGGTTCTCGCGTCCGCCGTAGGAGTTCGGGATCCACTCGCCGGGCTGGCGCGAGTAGTCGAGGTAGAGCATCGAGGCGACACCGTCGACCCGGATGCCGTCGGCGTGGAACTCCTCGAACCAGTAGAGGGCGTTGGCCACGAGGAAGTTGCGGACCTCGTTGCGCCCGAGGTCGAAGATGAACGAGCCCCACTCCGGGTGCCAGCCCTTGCGCGGGTCCGGGTGCTCGTAGAGGGCCTGGCCGTCGAACTTCGCCAGCGCCCACGGGTCGGTGGCGAAGTGCCCTGGCACCCAGTCGAGGATGACGCCGATGCCGGCTTGGTGCATCCGGTCGACGAGGTAGCGGAAGTCGTCGGGTGAGCCGAACCGCGAGGTCGGCGCGTAGTAGTTCGTCACGTGGTAGCCCCACGACGGCGCGAACGGGTGCTCCATGACCGGCATCAGCTCGACGTGGGTGAAGCCGAGGTCCTTCACGTAGTTGACGAGGTGCTCCGCGAGGTCGACGTAGCTGGAGCCCTGGCGCCACGAGCCGAGGTGCACCTCGTAGGTGCTCATCGGGCCGTTGTGCGGGTTCTTCTCGGCGCGCTGCCGCATCCACGCGTCGTCGTTCCACTCGTAGTGCGACTCGGTGACGATCGCGGCCTGCTTGGGGGCGACCTCCGTGCGCTGGGCCATCGGGTCGCTGTGCGCGACGACGGACCCGTCGGCCCCGAGGACGGCGTACTGGTAGTTCATGCCCGCGGTGGCGCCGGGGATGAACAGCTCCCAGACCCCGCTCTGGCCGAGGCTGCGCATCGGGTGCGAGCGCTGGTCCCAGCCGTTGAAGTCGCCGGTGACGTGCACGGCGAGGGCCCGCGGGGCCCAGACGGCGAACGACACGCCCCGGACGTCACCGAGGGGGCCGCCGTACTGGCGCACGTGCGAGCCGAGGACGGTCCAGAGCTTCCCATGCCGACCCTCGTTGAAGAGGTGGAGGTCCACATCGCCCAGCGTCGGGGCGAACCGGTAGGGGTCGTCCTGCTCGTGTTCGACGCCGTCGTCGTAGGCGACGAGGAGCCGGTAGTCCGACGTGCTCGTGACCTCGGCGGCGGTGCCCGACCAGACGCCGTCGCTGACGTGCTCGAGGTCCATGACCACCCCGTCGGCGAGCCGGGCCCGCACGGTGCGGGCCAGCGGCCGGTAGGCCGTGATGGTCAGGCCCCCGGGGCCGAGGTGGTGGCCCAGGAAGTCGTGCGGCTGGCCGATGCGGCCCTCGAGGAACGCCCGGAGAGGTCCCTCGTCACCGATCTGCGCGGTGGAGTGAACGGTCTTCATGAGACACCCTTCTCGGTGGACTGCGGTGCGGCTGGCGGACCGGCGGACGAACCAGGGGTGACGAGGAGCCGGTCGACGGCGGCGGACGGGATGCCCACCCACCCGGGCCGGTTGCGCACCTCGTAGACGACCTCGTAGAGCGCCTTGTCGAGCTCCAGCGCCTTCAGGACGGGGGCGGCGGCCTCCAGGTCGAGGCCGCTGACGGCGCCGTAGCCGCGCAGGAAGGCCTCCCGGCAGGCCGCGACCCAGTCGCGCGCCGAGGTCCGGGCCCCGGACAGCTCCACCGACCCGCCGGCGTAGTCGAAGGAGCGCAGCATCCCTGCGACGTCGCGCAGCGCGAGGTCGGGACCGGTGCGCTCGTGCAACGGGCGCAGGGGCTCGCCCTCGAAGTCGACGGCCACCCAGCCGGACGGGGTCCGCAGGACCTGCCC
>JBDSYO010000259.1:0-5625 GCA_039925625.1 Lapillicoccus sp.
GCCGGCTCACGCGCACTCGAGGGTGTGTTCACCGTGCTGGTCGCGGCCCTCTGGACCTGAGGACGCCCGTCACGCCGTCGACGGCGACCCGGGCGTCGGTGGGCAGCCCGTAGAGGATGGTCGACGAGCGGGTCGTCTGCCACGGCAACCCCACGAACCGCAGCCCGGGGATTCCGGCGGCGGCGCCCGTGTCGAGCAGGGGCCAGCCCCGGGCATCGAGTACGTGCGGAGGCAGCCAGGAGAAGTCGCCGCCGAAGCCGGTGCACCAGATGACCGTGCCGATGCCCTCGGCATCGAGGTCGAGCACGGGCCGGTCGGTCACCGGGACCGGGCCGCGCCCGGGGTCCGGCACTGCCGGCTCCACGTCCAGTCGCCGGACGGCGATGTAGTCGTCGGCCAGCTGCTCCATGTCGAGGGCGACCTCGTCGGCATACCGCACCGTCTCCTCGACATCTCCCGCGAAGCCCAGCCGAGCGCCGGTCACGCTGGTGAGCCGACCGAGCAGCTGCACGCCGAGGCGCGCGAGCAGCGGGAGCCCGAGGTCCTGGCCGTCGGGACCGATGAGGGGGGTGGCGACCCGCGCCGATGCCGGGTCGGCCAGGTCGGCCAGCGTCTGGTCCCAGAAGCCGCTGTCGACGTGCCAGTCGAGCAGGGCCCGGCCGCGGTAGTGCGCTCGGTAGCGCCCGACCCGGCTCGTCGAGAAGAAGACCTGGCGGCCGGACCGGACCAGGTCGTGGGCGATCTGGGCCCCGGACTGCCCGCCGCCGACGACGAGCACCGGGCCCTCGGGCAGGGCCGCGGCAGTGCGGTAGGCGGCGGCGTGCAGGGCGGTGACGTGTGGCGGTAGGTCTGCGGCGAGCGCCGGCAGGAGGGGGCGGTTCTTCGGTCCGCTCGCGACGACGACCGTGCGGGCGGTGATCTCGTCGTCCGGCGTGGTGACCCGGAAGGCGTCGCCGTCGTCGTGCACGGCCGTCACGGGCGTATGCGTGCGCACGGGCAGGTCCGCGGCCCGCGCGGTGAGCAGGTCGACCGTCTCGTTCCGCGTCGAGTACTCGTCGGGGGCGACGTCACCCAGCAGGCCGTTCATCGAGCCGGGGGTGTTGAGCGCGAACGCGTCCCACCTCTGGGTCGACCAGGTGTGGCCCACCTCGCCCCGCTCGAGGACGACGTGCTCCACCCCGGCGTCGCGTAGCGCCCGGCTCGTGGTGATCCCGGCCGTTCCGGCCCCGACGACGACGCAGTCCACAGTCACGAGGACACCATGCCAAACCAACTCCCCGAACCGGGCCTCATCAGGGGATGAGCAGCACCTTGCCGGTCGTCGCGCGACCTTCGAGGGCGTCGTACGCCTCGGCCGCCTCGCCGAGCGGGTAGCGCGCCCCGATCGCGACCTTCAGGTCACCGGCGGTGACCGCGCCGAGGATGTCGGCCGCGCGCCACTCCAGCTCCTCGCGGGTGAGCAGGTAGTGGACCATCGTCGGGCGGGTGAGGAACAGGGAGCCGCTGGAGTTGAGCCGCTGGATGTCGAACGGCGGCACCTGGCCGCTCGCCCCGCCGAAGAGCACCATCATCCCGCGGGGGCGCAGGGAGGCCAGAGACGCGTCGAAGGTGGACTTCCCGACCCCGTCGTAGACCACGTGCACGCCCTGTCCGCCGTTCAGCTCCCGGACCCGGTCGGACAGCTGCGAGATGTCGTCCAGCTGCGAGTAGTCGACGACGTGGTCGGCGCCGAGCGCCGTGCCGATGGCGACCTTCTCGGCCGACCCGGCCGTACCGATGAGCGTCGCGCCCTTGGCTTTGACCAGCTGCACGAGCAGCTGGCCGACCCCGCCGGCCACCGCATGGGCCAGCACCGTGTCGCCCGGCTGCACCGCATACGTCGAGTTCACGAGGTAGTGCGCGGTGATGCCCTGGAGCATGGCTGCCGCCGCGGTCTCGAGGTCGACCCCGTCGGGGACGGCGACGACCTTGTCCGCCGGCAGGGTGACGTAACCGGCCCCGCTGCCGGGGCCCTGGCACCAGGCGACCCGGTCGCCCACCGCGAGATCCACGCCCGCACCGACGGACTCGACCGTGCCCGACCCCTCGGCGCCGAGGACGAACGGCGTCGGCATCGGGTAGACGCCGCCGCGCTGGTAGATCTCGATGAAGTTGACGCCCATGGCGGCGACCTGCACCCGGACCTGGCCGGGTCCGGGTGGGGCGACCTCGCGCTCCTCGACGGTGAAGACGTCGCTGCCGCCCTGACGCGGGACGACGAGGGACGGGGTGCGCAGGGTCTCGGTGGCCATGGCCACCACCCTAGGAGGCCCATCTGTACATAACGCAGCCTAGGGACGTCCATAACGCGAGATGATGGATCAATCCGCTTGCCTCGAGGCTGCTGAGCCTGGTGTCCTCGTCACATGTCCTGCTTCGCGACGCGAATGCGCACGGGTCGGCCGGCTACCCCGGTGACCTCGTGGCGTGTCGGCCGTGTCTGCGGAGCTGGGGCGCGCTGTTGTCGCTGGTCGCCGTCCTCCCGCTGACCCAGACCTCCCGACAACCCGCCCGCCGGCGTCCTCGACCCGGCCCCGAACCACCTGGACCCGCCATGACTGCTTCCTTGACGCCCCTCGACGCCCACCTCGGCGCCCGACCCACCCGCCCCACCGTGCCGCTCGCCGAGCTGCGGCGCACCGTGCGGCGCTACGCCCTCAACCCCAACCTCGCCGCCCTGCTCCCCGAGACCGGCAAGTCGCCCCAGCCGTCGGCGGCCCGCCTGGCCGGCGACGCCCGCACCGACGTGTGGCTCATCTCCTGGCCGGAGGGCTCGCAGACCGGCTGGCACGACCACGGCGACGCGGCGGGCGCGTTCGCGGTCGCGTCGGGCGCCGTTGAGGAGCTGACGTGGGCCCTCGGCACCGTGCAGCACCGCCGGCTCACCTGGGGGTCCCCCCACGGAGTGGGGGAGGGCGACAGCCGCGCCTTCGGGCGCGACCACGTGCACAACGTGGTCGGGGCCGGCCCCGGCCGCACGCTCACCGTCCACGCCTACGCGCCCGGCCTCGTCAGCATGGGCGAGTTCGAGCTCGCCGCGGAGGGCCCCGTGCGGCTAGCGACCAACCGCGGCGACGCGGACGGAGGGTCCTGGTGAGCACCCTCGCCGCCCTCACGGCCTGGGAGACGAGCCTGTTCTCGGCACCCACCCGTCCGGCCACGCGGCCCGATACGGCCGGCGCCTCGGGAGCGAGAACGGTCGACGACTTCGTCGTCGAGGCCCGCTCGAGCTACGAGCGGATCTCCGCCCGGGCGGCATACCAGCTCGTGCTCTTCCGGCGGGCGGTGCTCGTCGACATCCGGCCGGAGGCCCAGCGCCGGGCCGAGGGGGAGGTGCACCCTGCGCTCGGCCCCGTCGTCATCGAGCGCAACGTGCTCGAGTGGCGGCTCGACCCGCGCAGCAGCGCCCGGCTGCCCTGGGCGACGGCGCAGACGCGCGTGCTCGTGCTGTGCCAGGAGGGGTATGCCAGCTCGCTCGCCGCCGCCACCCTCGTGCGGCTCGGCGTCCGGGCCACGGACGTGACCGGGGGCCTGCGGGCGTGGCGCGAGGCGGGGCTCCCGCTCGTGACCTGACCCGCCCGTCGAGGGGCCGGCCCGGCCTGTGGGTAGTCGGGTCGTGTCGCCCGCCGGACGTAGGCTTGCTCGCGAGATGAGCACCCTCTTCGACGACCTCGACCTGCCGACGCCGGCCCGCCCGTCCTCCGCCGGAGACGTCGACGAGCGGGGCATCCCGCTGTGGGCGACGGGTGACGGACCGGCTCCGGACACGGCCTCGACGCGCGGGCCGGCTGACGCCGACGGGCGCCTGCACGACCCCGAGGAGCTGCTCGCCGGGCTCAACCCGCAGCAGCGCGAGGCGGTCGTCCACCACGGCCCGCCGCTGCTCATCGTCGCCGGGGCGGGCTCGGGCAAGACGCGGGTGCTGACCCACCGCATCGCCCACCTGCTGGCCGCCCGCAACGTCCAGCCGGGCCAGGTCCTCGCCATCACCTTCACCAACAAGGCCGCCGGCGAGATGAAGGAGCGGGTCGCCGACCTCATCGGCCCGCGGGCCAAGGCCATGTGGGTCATGACGTTCCACTCCGCGTGCGTGCGCATCCTGCGTCGCGAGGCCACGCGCCTCGGTCTGCGGTCGACGTTCTCGATCTACGACGCCGCCGACAGCCAGCGCCTGATGACCATGGTGCTGCGCGACCTGGACCTCGACCCGAAGCGCTACCAGCCCCGGGCGTTCTCGCACGCCGTGAGCAACCTCAAGAACGACCTCGTCGACGAGGAGTCGTATGCCGCTCGGGTCGGCTCCGACGACTCGCCGGCCGCCGCGGGCAGCACCCACCAGGAGCGAATGGTCTCGCAGGCCTACACCGCCTACCAGCGCCGGCTCCGGCAGGCCAACGCCATGGACTTCGACGACCTCATCATGACGACCGTCCATCTGCTGCAGGCGTTCCCGGACGCCGCGGAGCACTACCGCCGCCGGTTCCGGCACATCCTCGTCGACGAGTACCAGGACACCAACGTCGCGCAGTACCAGCTGGTCAAGGAGCTCGTGGGGCCGCAGCTCCCGGCCGATGCGCCGGGCCACGCGGTTCCGCCGGGCGAGCTGTGCGTCGTCGGCGACGCCGACCAGTCGATCTACGCCTTCCGCGGCGCGACGATCCGCAACATCGTCGAGTTCGAGGAGGACTACCCCCAGGCGCGCACCATCCTGCTGGAGCAGAACTACCGCTCGACGCAGACGATCCTGCGGGCGGCCAACGCGGTCATCGCCCGCAACGAGAAGCGCCGGGCCAAGAACCTCTGGACCGACAGCGGCGACGGCGTGCAGATCGTCGGCTACGTCGGCGACAGCGAGCACGACGAGGCGGCGTTCGTCGCCAAGCAGATCGACCACCTCGGCGACACCGAGGGCGTCCGCCCCAAGGACGTGGCGATCTTCTACCGCACCAACGCGCAGTCCCGAGCCTTCGAGGAGGTGCTCGTCCGGGTCGGGATGCCCTACAAGGTCGTCGGCGGCACCCGGTTCTACGAGCGCAAGGAGATCAAGGACGCGCTGGCCTACCTGCGCGTCGTCTCCAACCCGGCCGACACCGTCAACCTGCGCCGGATCATCAACGTGCCCAAACGCGGCATCGGCGAGCGGGCCGAGGCGTGCGTCGCCCAGCTCGCCGACCGCGAGCAGATCCCCTTCGTCGCCGCGCTCGGGCGCGCCGCCGACGCACCGGGCATCGCCACCCGCTCGGTGACCGCCATCGAGGCGTTCACCGGTCTGCTGGAGTCGCTGCGCCAGGTCTGGGAGAGCGGGTCCGGTGTCGCCGGGTTGATCGAGGCTGTCGTCGAGCAGAGCGGCTACCTGCGGGAGCTGCGGGCCAGCATCGACCCGCAGGACGAGACGCGGGTGGAGAACCTCGCCGAGCTCGTCGAGGTGGCCCGCGAGTTCGACGACGAGCGCATCGAGACCGGCGAGGTCGTGAGCCTCGAGGACTTCCTCGAGCGCGTCTCCCTCGTCGCCGACGCCGACCAGATCCCCACCGGGGCCCCGGGCGCCGACGCCGGTGTCGTCACCCTGATGACGCTGCACACGGC
>JBDSYO010000260.1:0-4716 GCA_039925625.1 Lapillicoccus sp.
GTCGCCGACGCCCGGGCCCGTGGGGCCGCCGTCATCCTGTCGACCCACCTGCGCGACCTGGCCGTGCAGGCGTGCGACCACGCGGTCGTTTTGCGCGGCGGCCTCGCCGTGGCCAGCGTCGACGCGCACGAGATGGCCGGCGAGGGGGGCGCACGTGCCTACCGGGCCCTCCTCGGCTGACCCCCCTCACCCCGCACACCCTGGCCACCCCGCATACCCCGGGCCGGTCCGCTCGCTCGCCCTGCTCCTGCGGCTGCGGACGGGCAGCCTGACCGGAGGGCAGCGCGTCGGGCTGGGGGTCGGCGTGCTCCTCATGGTGGGCCTCACCGTCGGATCCGTCGTGCTGCCGCCGCGGCTCACCCTCGAGCCGGAGCTCGTCGAGGCCATGGGTCGCTACCTGCCGGCCGGCTTCCTCGCGTTCGTCCTCACCACCGCCACGGCCGTGCTGTTCTCCGGCGGTGGCCGCGAGGCGCTGCCGGCCGACCAGGTCGTCGCCTTCCCCGTCGGCCCTACGACCGACCACCTGGCCGGTCTCGTCATGGCGCCGCTGAACCTGGCCTGGCTGCTGCAGACCTGGACGCTCGTGGCCACCGTCTCGATCCTCAGCGGCAGCGGTTACCAGGACGCCGCGCTGCTGCCCGTCGTCCTGTGGCTGCTGGCGGGCACGGCCGTCGTGCAGCTACTCTCCTGGCTCGTCGAGAACGTGCGCCGCGGCCCTCGGGGTGAGCTCGTCGTGCGATCGGCGGCCGGGGTGCTGTTCGCCGGGCTCGTGGCCCTGGTCGCGACGGGGCACCTCCTCGACGTCACCGCCTGGACCCCCGCCGGGTGGGCCGCGTCACTGACCGAGCGTGGTGCCGTCGGTGACTGGCTGCCGTGGGCGCTGGGCTGTCTCACCCTGGCGGTCGTCGCCGTGGGAGCGGTGCTCCTGGGCGCCCTCGCAGCGCGGCGGACCTGGCGGCGTCCCGCCACGACGCAGGCCCGCGTCGAGACCCGCCGTTACGCGCCGCGCCCGTTCCCGCGCAGCGACCTGCGCGCGCTCGTCGCTCTCGACCGGGGGAGCGTGTGGCGCTCGGCGCCGTTGCGTCGGGGGCTCGTCCTGCTCAGCCTGCTGCCGGTCATCGTCGCGTTCGCGGGCCAGCTCGACTGGCTGATGGTGCCGGTGCTGCCGGGCCTCGTGGCCTCCGGTGGGGCGCTGCTCTTCGGGGTGAACGCCTGGGCCCTCGACGCGCGCGGCGCGGTCTGGCGCGAGAGCCTCCCCGTGCGGGCGCGCACCGCGCTGCTGGCCCGGGCGTGGGTGCTCGCCGAGGTGCTCGCCGTGGCGGCCGTGGCCACGCTGCTCATCTGCGGCGTCCGGGCGGGTATGCCGCGGGCGGCCGAGCTGAGCGCGGCCGTGGGGGCCATGGTCGTGGTGGTCGTGCGCACGGTGGCCTCCGGGCTGCGCTGGTCGGTGCGGCGGCCCTTCAGCGTCGACCTGCGCAGCGTGCGGGCCACGCCGGCGCCGCCCCTCGTCATGGTGGCCTACTCGGCCCGGCTCGCCGTCGGAGCGACCCTGACCGGACTCGTGTTCTCGGTGCTGGGGCGGCTCTTCCCGTGGTGGTGGTCGGCGCTCCTCGCCGCGTTCCTCGTGGCGACCTCGCTGCTCAGCCTCTGGCGTACCGCGCGGCTGTGGGACCGGCCGACGGTGCGCTCCGCCGTGGTCGAGACCGTGGCGTCCATCTAGCGCTCACCCGACGTGCTGGTCTGCCGGGCGGGCGGCTACGCGCAGGTGCTCGTCTGCGGGCGTCCGGCGAAGCGGTCATCGGTCCACTGCACGAGGTCCGCCGGCAGTGGCGAGTCCGCCGCCATGACACCCATGTGCGTGCGCCCGGGATAGCTGACGAACCGCAGCGGCCGACCCGCCGCGCACCGGCCGTCGACATAGGCCCGCTCGATCGCCGGGCTGACGACCTCGTCGGCGCTGCCCTGCCCGATGAACAGCGGCGCCGACCACGGCCCGAGGGGGATGTTCTGCGTGAGGCGCTGGGCGAACACGCCGGTGGTGGGGTCCACGGTGAGCATCGGGTCGTCGCCCAGTGCCGCTCCCGTGAGCACGGTGACGAGCGTGCTCGGGTCGTTCGTGCACCGGGCGGCCGCCTCCTTGACGAACGGCCGGGCGGCCGGCGTGACCGTCGCGTCGAGGCTGATGTCGGGGTAGGTGCGGGCGTAGGCCGTGAGGACGAAGGAGATCCCGAGGCTCGCGCCGAGCCCACCCGGGTTGCGGGCCACCGAGGCGGCGAGCGCCAGCGGGTCGCTCGCGGGGGAGATCGCGGCGATCCCCGCGATGGTGAGCTCGGGCGCATACGTCGGCGCGAGCTGCCCGGCCCAGAGCGCCGCGTGGCCGCCCTGTGAGTGACCCCAGAGCACCGTCTGGGGGGCGAGCGCGATCGTGGTGAGCTGGCGCGCGGCGCGCACCGAGTCGAGCACCGAGCGTCCCTCGCCCTGGCCGATGAGGTAGGGATAGCTACCGCGGGTGCCCTCGCCGATGTAGTCGGTCGCCACGACGCCCCAGCCGTGGGCGACGAGGGAGCCGAGGGGCGTGATGGTGCGGTAGGGCACGGCGTCGGGCCCGAGGCTGGGGGCGCACGCGCGGGCCACCCCGTTGGTCCCGTGCGCCCACGCGACGAGGGGCACCGGCTTCCCGGCCGCAGCCGTGGGGACGGCGACGACCGCGCTCGCCAGCGCGGGCACGCCGTCGTCGGCCGTCGTCGTGTAGAGGATCCGGTATGCGGTCATCCCGTCGGGCAGGTCGCCCGCGTACGGCTCATGACGCAGCAGCTGACCGGGGGTGCCCGGCACGGAGGCCGGGGGGTCGTAGAACCCGTCGACCACCGGTACCCCCTGCCGGAACTGGTGGCTGACGGCCAGCGTGGCCACCGAGACGAGCACGAGCACGACGCCGGCGGCCCAACGGAAGGCGCTCGGGTGCGTCGCCTCGACCCTGGCGGACGCCGACCGGCCCGGCCGGTTCGTCACCCCCCGCCACAGCAGCGAGACGCCGAAGACGACGCACCGCATCCCGAACAGGAGGGCGACGACCAGCAGCGTGGCGTCGGGCCACAGCAGGGCCGCACCCCCGAAGGCCATCTCCGCCAGCCCGAACAGCGCGCCGAGGACCCGCTCCGACGTCGTCCCACGCCGCAGGTCGAGCACCCGCACGGCGCCGCTCACGACGAGCAGGACGGCGACGGCCGGCCCGAGCAGGTTGACGCTGCGGCCGAGCCAGACGAGGACGACCAGCCCGAAGAGGGTCCACAGCACCCCCGTCACCACCGGCCGCAGGCCGTCGCGGGCCGACCGGGTCACCAGGTCGCCGACACCCGAAACGATGCAGCTGATGCCCACGTAGACGCCGAGCACGGTCAGCGAGCTGAGCGGCCGCACCACGAGGACCACGCCCAGGGCGGTGACGACGAGGCCGACGACCACGCGCAGCCAGCGGGGCAGCGGGCGCACGGGGCCCGACAACGCCCGCACCCGCCGGGTGACCCGGCGATACACCGTCTCGCCCGTCATCCTGAGCCCCTGCCTCGGTCACCGCTGCCGTGACTCTAAACGAGCGCGACGCAGCGACGGTGCGCAGCCGTCGGTGACGCGCCGGGCCGGGGGGCAAGGCGCGCGGCTCAGGCGTCGAGCACCTCGCGCAGCCGGGCGGCGAACTCCTCCGGCTTGCCCCGCTGGCCGTACTCCCCACCGGCGAAGCCGGCGTGGTCGCTGGGGAACATCGTCAGCTGAACCCCCAGCGCCTCGGCCAGGCCCGCCGCCGACCGCGCGGCCAGCTGCCGGGCGGACTCCTCGCCCGCCGCCACCACGGTGCGCGTCGACGCCGCTCGGATGGCGTCGAGGTCGGGGACGTAGGGGACGCAGGTGCGGTTGTTCTTCCAGAGCAGCGCGTCGTCCCGTGCCCCGTCGTCCTCCGTCGGCAGCCCGAACATCGCCGGGTCGGGGGCGGGCTGGTCGAGGTAGTCGTCGGGGAGGGGTCCTTCGGCCATGACGAGCCGGATGAACGTGGCCATGGCCGGCCCCGACCCGGACCGCTGGTAGGTCTCGGCGAGGTCGCGGTTCGCCGCGAGCACGGTGTCGCGGTCGGGCAGGTAGGCCGCGAGGGGCGGCTCGTGGGCGACGAGCGTGCGGACGAGCTCGGGGTGGGCGGTCACCAGCGCCAACCCGTTCACGGCGCCGCCGCTCGTGGCGAACAGGTCGACGGGGCCGGAGTCGAGGGCCTCGATGACGCGCCGGATGTCGTCCGCGTGGTCGTCAGGACTCGTCTCGGCCGGACCGTGGCTCTGTGGGCTGCGCCCGACCCCGCGCGGGTCGTAGGTCACGACGGGCCGGTCGGAGAGGAGCCCGGCGAGTGTCGTGAACCCCTGGGCCCCCATCGGGCTGCCGACGACCACGAGCACCGGGCGGTCCGGCGTGGCGTCGGCCAGGTCGCGGTGCACGTCGTAGGCGATGGTGGCGCCCGGAGCGTCCAGCGTGCGGTTCTCGGGGGGCGGCGGGCTCGGGTCCGTGGTCGTCATGCGAGTGAGACCGCGGTGGGTGCGGCTTCTCATCGGGTCGGACCGTCCGCGTACGCCACCTAAACTGGGCCGATGCCGCATACCACCACCCGCGGGGCGACCGTCTGGCCGCTGCTCGAGCCGCTGCTCGAGCAGGTCAGCAAGCCGATCCAGTACGTCG
>JBDSYO010000261.1:0-4234 GCA_039925625.1 Lapillicoccus sp.
GGGCCATCGCCCTCGACGACGCGCTGCCCTACGACGAGCCGTGGGGCTGGATGCAACCGACGCGACACGCCTACGGCGCCCTGCTGTTGGAGCAGGGGCGGGTGGCCGAGGCGGCCGCGGTCTATGCTGCTGACCTGGGCCTCGACCCCACGGTCAGCCGGTCGGTGCACCACCCCGGCAACGTCTGGAGCCTGCACGGCTACCACGAGTGCCTCGTGCGGCTCGGGCGCGACGACGAGGCCAGACTGGTGGCCCAGCAGCTCGCCGTCGCCTCGGCGCGAGCCGACGTGCCGGTACTGGCCTCGTGTGCGTGCCGACTCGACGTCACCGCCTCGCCGACCCCGGTCGCGACCGGCGATGGCGGGTGTGGCGGCGAGTGCGCCTGCGGCTGCTGACCTTCCGCTGACTCTGGCCACCAACGAAGGAGCACCTCCACCATGGGGTCGGACTGGATCCGCGACGCCGTGATCTACGAGATCTACCCGCAGTCGTTCGCCGACAGCAACGGTGATGGCATCGGGGACCTGGCCGGTGTGGTCGCCCATCTCGACCACATCGCCACGCTCGGCGTCGACACGATCTGGTTCAACCCGTGCTTCGCCTCACCCTTCGTCGACGCCGGCTACGACGTCTCGGACTACCTCCAGGTCGCCCCTCGGTACGGCAGCAACGACGACCTCGTTGCCTTGGTCAGTGCCGCCCGCGAGCGGGGCATCCGCATCGTCCTCGACCTCGTCGCCGGGCACACGTCGGTCGAGCACCCCTGGTTCCAGCGTGAGCTGCACGCGGCCGGCCCGGACCCGGACGGCGACCGCTACGTCTGGACGACGACGCCCCCACCGGCCCCGCACGCGGACGACGACCTGCCGGGAACGCCTGCGTGGGTGGCGTCCCCCGGACCACGGCCGGGCTGGTACCTCAAGAACTTCTACGACGAGCAGCCGGCGCTCAACTTCGGCTGGGTCGACGGTGGGGACGGGCGGCCCGGTCGGGACGCGACCTACGCGTCCGGACCGCGACGCAACGTGCAGGCCCTGATGGACGTCATCGGCTTCTGGCTGGAGAGGGGGGTGGCCGGGTTCCGGGTCGACATGGCCTTCTCGCTCGTCAAGGACGAGCGGCCCAGCCGACGGGCGCTCGAGCTGACCACGGCGGTGTGGCGGGAGGTCCGACAGTGGCTCGACGCGGCATACCCCGACGCGGTGCTGGTGCCCGAGGGTCAGGAACCGCGCACCGGCGAGCCGCTCGCCTTCGACGCCGACTTCTTCCTCGTCATCATGCGGGAGCACGCCACCCTCTTCGACAACCACGGGGCGGGCACATTGCCGTTCCAGCCCTGGGAGCCGCCGTTCTTCGACGCCGAGGGCCGGGGGAGCACCCGGGCGTTCCTCGAGGGGTGGAGGGCCGCGCGCGAGGTCGACCCCGACCGGCCGGTGATCCTCGCCACCGCCGACCACGACTTCGACCGGCTCTGCTGCGGGTCGCGCACCGCGGAGCAGCTCGGCGCGGCCTTCGCCTTCCTGCTGACGTGGGGCACGGTCCCGTGCATCTACTACGGCGACGAGATCGGTATGCGGTACCTCCCGGGAATGCCCGATGTCGAGGGGGCGGTGTGCAACCCGGGCTACAACCGGGCCGGCTGCCGCACCCCTATGCAGTGGGACGCCGGCCCCAACGCCGGGTTCTCGACCGCCGACCCGTCGCGCCTCTACCTCCCGGTGGACCCCGACCCAGCGCGGCCCACGGTGGCGGCGCAGGAGGACGACCCGTCGTCCACGCTCAACCTGGTACGCCGGCTCGTCACCCTCCGGCGCTCCGTGCCCGCCCTCGGGACGCGAGCCACCACCCGAGTGCTGCACGAGGGCTACCCGTTCACCTATCTGCGCGGTGACAGCCACCTCGTCGTCGTCAACCCCCGTCGCGACGAGGCCGGTGTCACGGCTCCGGAGCTCGCGGGGGCGCGGCTCCTCCTGGGTGAGGGGGTCACGATCAGGGGCGACAACGCCACGGCCGACGGCTTCGGCTTCGCCGTCTTCGCCCTCCCCGAGCGCGCCTGACCCACCCGGGCGTCTCCCGGGTCGTGCTCTGAACCGCATCGAATTCCGTACCGACACCGCACGACCCGACGGCCCCCGTCGTGCCAGACCCGGCCCCCGGTCCGGGCCTGGCGGGTCGTCGCGGAACGACCTACTTCATCGGGTTGAGGCTCCCGTTGCAGGCACTCCCCGGGTTCTCGCCGATCGACGTCAGGAAGGCCCGGAACTCCTTGGGGATCTGTCCCCAAGACTGGGTGTGACCCGGCTCGTAGTTCGGGTCGGTCGGGTCGAGGAACCGCTCCGGGTTCTGCCCGGAGAACCCGCAGATCGAGTTGGCATGCCCCCGCATACCGGTCTCCTTGCCGTTCCCGGTCGACTCCCCGGCGAACGCCGTACTGGCGCCACCGATCGACAGGGCGACGGCCGCTGCAACCGCCACCCCCCATGACCTCTTCTTCATCTCTCCTCGGTTCTGGGCTTCACTGTCGTCCACCCACGCCGCACGTTAGAACTGCGGGGGGCGACCCGCAGCCGAATCCCCTGTACTCCAGAGTTTTTCCGAGATTTGCCGCTTTCGGCGCGCCCAGGTTGGCATCGTGCGGCACCCCGACCCCGATGCGCATCCCTGGCCAGTGGTCGTCCGAGTCGAAGGCGAAGCCGGTGGCACGTTGGGAGCGGGCCGGGGTCAACCCACCTTCGACGCCAGCCAGACGCCCAGCCCCGCGAAGACCTCCGCGCGGTTCGTCTCGTTGAACACCTCGTGGCGGGCCTCGGGGTAGGCGACCAGGGTCACGTCCTGAAGCCCGGCAGCCTCGTAGCGACGGACCAGCTCGTCGACCAGGACCATGCCGCCACCGACGGGGTCCATGGTGCCGACGACGACGTAGATGGGCAGGTCCGCACGCATGGCGGCGACCCGGGCGGGGTCGGCCAGCTGGCGGGCGGCGACGAACATGTCCCGGGTGCCTACGGTGTCGAGGCCGAAACCGCACATCGGGTCAGCGATGTAGGCGTCCACCTGGGCCTCGTCGCGGCTGAGCCAGTCGAAGTCGGTGCGCTGTGGCTGGAACGGCAGGTTGAACCCGCTGAGGTCCATCGGTCCGTCGAGGTCCATGCTCGGCTCGAGCAGGTCGACGGCCGCGGTGCCGGTGAGCACGACGGCCGACACGTCGGCGCTGTGGTCGAGCAGGTACTGCTGAGCGGCGAACGAACCCAGGCTGTGGGCGACCAACACCAGCGGAAGGCCGGGGTGGTGGGCGGTCGCCACCTCGCTCATCCGTCCGTAGTCGTTGACGAGCTCCGCCCAGCCGTTCTCACCGAGGACGCCGTGCTCGTGTGGGGAGCGGGCCGTGCTGCCATGCCCACGGTGGTCGTGGGCATAGACGACGTAGCCCTGACCGACGAGGTACTCGACGAGAGGCTGGTAGCGACGGGCGTACTCGCCGACACCGTGCGCCAGCTGAACGATGGCCGCCGGCTCGCCTTGCGGGTCCCTGCGGTACGCGGCGACGGTCACGCCGCCCTCACTCGGGAAGTCGACGCGCGTTGGTCCAGGGCTCATGAGTACCTCCGATGTCGTGTCGCGATCATAGGAGAGCCAACGCGATCAGCGGTCAGCCGGCACCTGCCTCATGCGTTGGCGTCTCGTCGAACACCCGCTCGCCGCCCAGCGTCGTCGGGGCCCATCGTGGGCCGACACCATGCGGTCACCCACACCTGGCTCGGCGCGGTCACCAGGACGACCCGCTGCACAGATCCGTGGGCTCCTGCGCCGCGGCCGGGAGCACGCTACGGACGAGCAGACCGCCAAGCTCGACACCAGACCTAGCGCCGCTGACCCCGGCTGGGAGGTCACCGTCGCCGAGCACGTCGATCAGCAGCTGCGATCGATGTACCAGGCCTCGACGCCCTCCGAGGGCCAGCAGATCGCCGGAGCACCTCATCGCCTCGTTCCACGCCTGCCCGATCGCCGAGGTCCGCCGGCCTCGGTCGGACTTTGGGGCGCAGGCAGGTGGCCCGGTTCGAGACCCGCCGCATATCCACTGTGACGCGCTCTGATGGGTCGTGTCCACTTCGTGGCTGATGTGCCCGGCGCCGTATCGACTGGGGTTCGGCACCCCTTTGCCGGCTGGCCCGGTGAGACAGCGGTTAGTGAGGTTCTGCGCCTTCTTCGCGTTGGTCGTCCTGCGAGCCCAGGT
>JBDSYO010000262.1:0-6704 GCA_039925625.1 Lapillicoccus sp.
GTGGCGGTCGGGCTCGACCAGCCCGACTGACCCGACTGACCTGACTGACCGACTGACCCGCCCGGCGCGGGCGCCGACCCGAACGCGGGCTCAGGGGGTGAGCAGCCGCTGTCCGAGCGTGGCGTACGTGGCGCCGATGCCTGAGGGCGTGCGACCGGAGGTGGGCGAGTACCACCGGGCGACGTCGATGCAGAGCGAGAGCAGGGCGAGGGCCGTCTCGCGGACGTCGGTGAGCTGGAGCTCCCCGGCGGCGACGCCGTCCTCGAGGACGGTGCGCACCGTGTGGTCGATCCGCCGTCGCAGGAGCACGACCTCGGCATGGTGGTCGGGGGTGAGGTGCCCGAACTCGTACTGCACGACGCGGGCCATCTCGTGGTGTTCCGCGTGCCACGCCGAGAACGCCCCCATGACTCGGGCGACCCGAGCGCTCGCGGGTCCGGGGCCGGCCACCGACCGGGTGACGAGGTCGAGTGCAGCCTCGTGCCCGCGCATGCTCAGCGCGTGCAGCAGGGCCTCCTTGGACCCGAAGTGCACGTAGACCCCGGCCGGCGAGAGCCCGGCGCGAGCGGCGATGTCACGGGTGGTCGTCGCGGCGTACCCGCGGTCGGCGAACGCGCCGGCCGCCGCGTCGAGCAGGCGCTCCACGCTCGAAACCCCGGTGGTCGCCGTCACGCCCGCCAGCATGGCGGACCCGCATCGAGGTGAGCAAGCGCTTAGCCCACGATCCGCCCGTCGCGGGGCAGCGTCGGCACGGCGTAGAGGACCGCGTCGGGGTAGACGAGGCCGGTGCCGGTGTTGAGGACAACCACCTCGTCGTCCGCGGCGAGCCACCCCTCCTCGCGCAGCCGCCGCGCCGCCACGAAGCAGGCCGCGCCCTCGGGACAGACGAAGAGGCCCTCGGCCGTCGTGACGGCGCGAACCTCGGCGACGATGTCCTCGTCGGAGACCGCCACCGCCGTGCCGTCCGTGGCTCGGATCGCCTGAAGCATGAGTGCGTCGCCGAGGGGAGCGGGCACGTTGATCCCGAAGGCCACCGTCGTGGCACCCTTCACCGGCACGACGCGGTCCAGCCCTCGCTCGACGGCGTCGACCACCGGTGCGCAGCCGGTGGCCTGCACCGCCACCAGCCGCGGCAGGTCGGCGCCGATCCAGCCCAGCTCCTGCAGCTCGGCCAGCGCCTTGTGGATGCCGATGAGCCCGACGCCACCACCGGCGGGGTAGAGGATGGCGTCCGGCACCCGCCAGCCCAGCTGCTCGGCGAGCTCGAACCCCATCGTCTTCTTCCCCTCCAGCCGATAGGGCTCCTTGAGGGTCGAGACGTCCTGCCACCCCGGCCGGCGCCCGACGGCCTCCCGGACGATCGCCCCGGCCTCGTGGATGAGGCCGTCGACCAGGTAGAGCTCCGCACCGGCCGCAACACACTCGCGGCGGCAGATCTCGGGCGCGTCCACCGGCATCCCGACGAGCGCGGGGAGGCCGGCGCGCGCGGCATACATCGACCACGCCGCACCGGCGTTGCCGTTGGTGGGCATCCCGACACCGGCGACGCCCAGCTCACGCGCCCGCGAGAGGCCGGCCGCCGCCCCCCTGGCCTTGAACGAGCCGGTGGGCAGGGTGCCCTCGTCCTTGACCAGCAGGCGCGGCAGCCCCATCCGCGCGCCGTGGGTCGGCAGTGGCAGCAGCGGGGTCCAGCCCTCGCCGAGGGTGACGACGGATGTGGGGTCCCGCACCGGCAACAGCTCGTGGTAGCGCCACATCGTCACGGCCCGGCCGGCGAGCGTCCCCCGGTCGACCTCGGCTCTCACCCGCTCGAGGTCGTAACGGGCGAGCAGGGGCGCTCCCTCGTCGCTGAGCCCCTGTACGACATCGGCGTCGTAGCGCCTGCCGGTGACCGAGCACTCCAGATGGCTGAGATACGAGTACGCCACGGGCCGGGAGTCTGTCACGCGGCGGGCCGGCCTCGACGGGGGCGGGTCAGAACCCCGCGGGTCGGGGGACCGGCACGGGACCGGGGCCGGTCGGCACGTCGGCGACGCCTCCGAGCCCGAGCACCAGTAGGGACACCACCACGGCGGCGAGCAGGGCGGCGCCCGCCAGCAGGAGGGCGCGCCACAGGACCCACGGCAGCACCGGCAGGACGAGGATCCGGACGGGCTCGGACCGCCAGGAGGTGGGGCTCATCGCGCTGGCTCCGGTCGTGCCGGTCATGCCGGTCGTCCCGCTCACCGTGGTCATCGGTCCACGGTCCCGCTCGGATCCGTCCCGCACATCCGGGCTGACCCCCGGGCGACCGAGGGGAAACCCTCGTGTCCCGGGGCTCGCCCAGGGTCACACTGGGGCGGTGGGCCACGTCATGGCTGGACCGGTCGGTCGCTGGGTGGCGGCGGGGACGCTGTTCGCCGCGGCGCTCGTGCCCAACCTGCTGTACGTCCGGCTCGACAGCGGCTGGCCGTCCTGGGCCCCCCTCGCGGCCCAGGTCGTCCTGGGCGTGTCCGCGGTGCTGCTGGCCGCCGACCCGTCTCACCGCCGGTCGGCCCTGCTCCTCGGGGCCACGGTCGTGGCGCTCGGTGCCTCCGGGCTGCTGGGGCTGGGTGAGGTGCTCGGCGGCGGGTACTGGAACCAGGTGGGGTGGGCCGCGCAGTGGTGGGCGGCGGCCACCCTGCTGCCGGTGCTGCTCAGCTACCCCGGCGACCGGCTCGGGGGCCGCGGGGCCCGCACGCTCGTCTGGACGACCGCCGCCGTCGTCGCCTCGCGGACGCTCGCCGCGCCCACATGGAGCACGTCCTTCATCGGCGACTCCGGGCCCACGCTGTGGGCCACCTACCCCGGAGTGACCGGCCCGGAGCTGAGCCGCCTGCTCGTCGAGATCGAGACCGTAGGCCTGCTCGCCGTGGTGGTGTGGGCCACCGTCCTGCTCGTCCGCCGTGGGGTCGCGGCGAACGGCCTGCAGCGGCGGGCAGTGCGAGCGGTGGTCGTCGCCGGGCTCGCGCTCGCGCTGGCCGTGGGGGTACGCCAGATCTCGGACGCCGCGTGGCCGGTCGTGCTCCCGGGCGGTGACGTGATACGGACGGTCACGTTCGTGCTGTTGGGGGTGGCCCCGGTGGTGCTGCTGGTCATCGCGGTGCGCGACATCGTGCAGAGGGCCCGGCTCGTGGACTCGCTCCTGCGTCACGGGGGTGACGCCGCCGCGGTCGAGGCCACCCTGCGCACCGCGCTGCACGACTCCCGGCTCCGGCTGCACTTCGCGATCCCGGGCGGCTGGGCGGACGCCTCGGGCCGACTCGTCGCCGTGGGGTCCCGGGTCGAGGCGCTGCCCGAGCCGCTACCGGGGCTCGAGCGGCGGCTGCTCCCTCCGGGCGGCTCCGAGGGCGGCTCCGAGGGCGGCTCCGGGGCAGGTCCCGACGCGGGTCCCGAGGTCGGCGCAGTCATCGACCTGAGCGCCGTGGCGCCGGAGGACGAGGCGGCGGTGGGTGCGGTCCTCACCGCGGCGGCGCTCGCCACCGAGAACAGCCGGCTCGGGGTGGAGCGGACGGCTCACCTGCGCGAGCTGAGCGCTTCGCGCACCCGGGTCGTGGAGGCCGGCCTGCAGGAGCGGCACCGTCTCGAGCGCGACCTGCACGACGGCGTGCAGCAGCACCTGCTGGCGCTGTCGGCGACGCTGTCGAGGGCGGAGCTCGCCGGTTCCGACGCGGCCCGGTCGGGCGCGATGGCGGAGGCGAGGCTGCGCGTCGCCGAGACGATGAGCGAGCTGCGGAGCCTGGCCCGGGGGATCCACCCGACGGTGCTCAGCCAGGGTGGCCTGGGCGTGGCGCTGCCCCGGCTGGAGTCGGTCGACGCGCGCGTCCACGTGGAGGTCGACCCGGCGCTGGCTGCGGGGATGCGCCTGGATCCGACGGTGGAGGCCGCGGCCTACTTCGCGGTGGCCGAGCTGGTGGCCAACGCCGTCAAGCACTCCGGTGCCCGCCGCATCCGGGTCGCGGTCTCGACGGGTGCGCCGGTCGCCGCCGGGACGACGGGGGCGACGCCGGACCCCGGGCTGCGGCTGCTCGTGGAGGACGACGGTGCCTGTGCTGCCGGTGCTGCCGGCACTGCCGGCGCCCCGGCACCCCCGCAGGCCACGGCCGCCGAGGGCGGGCTGCTCGGGGTGCGCGACCGGGTGGCCTCTCTCGGGGGGCGGCTGCGGGTCGACGTCCCCGCGACCGGCGGCAGCGTCGTCGACGTCTGGCTGCCGCACTGCGTGACGGAGGGATGAGCCGATGCGCGTCGTCGTCGCCGACGACTCGGGGATCTTCCGGGAGGGCCTGCGCCTGCTGTTGGAGGCGGTGGGCGTGGACGTCGTGGCCGGGGCCGACGGCGTCGTCGCGCTCGAGGCGGCGGTGCACGCATACCGGCCGGACGTCGTCGTGCTCGACGTGCGGCTGCCGCCGACGTTCGCCGACGAGGGCATCCGCGCCGCGGTAGCGCTGCGCCGGGAGCACCCCGACCTCGGCATCCTCGTGCTGTCGACCGAGATCGAACCGGCCTGGCTCAGCACGTTGCTCGACGGAGTGCCGTCGAGCGTAGGCTACCTGCTCAAGGACCGGGTGGCCGACGCGGCCGCCCTCGTCGAGGCGCTCGCCCGGGTGGCCGCGGGCGGGATCGCCCTGGACCCCGAGGTGGTGCGGGTGATGGTCTCCGCCCGCCGGGTCGCCGGACCGGTCGAGCGCCTCACGCCTCGGGAGCGGGAGGTGCTTGCGCTGCTGGCGGAGGGCCGTTCCAACCTGGGGATCGGCCGGGCCCTGCACCTGTCGCCGAAGACGGTCGAGGCCCACGTGGCGGCGGTGTTCCGCACGTTCGGCCTCACCGACGCCGCCACGGAGAACCGTCGCGTCCATGCCGCTCTGGCGTTCCTGGCGGCCGTCCGGCCGAGCGGGTCGAGCCGGCCCTAGCCCGCGTTGACAGTGCGGGCGCCCTCGGCGACACTAAGCGAGCGCTTAGTTACCGACCGGTAGTCAGAGGAGAACCGCATGCCCCGCCACATCTACGACGAGGACCACGAGGCCTTCCGGCTCTCGGTGCGGGAGTTCGTCGAGCGGACGCTGGCTCCGCACGCCCAGGCGATGATCGAGGGCAAGTCGATCCCGCGGGAGCTGTGGCAGGAGGCCGGGAAGCAGGGCCTGTTCGGCCTCGACATCCCCGAGGAGTTCGGCGGCGCCGGCGCAGACGACTACCGCTTCAACGCCGTCGCCTCCGAGGAGATCTCGGCTTTCAACGCCGCCGTGTCGTCGTGCTTCGGGATCCACTCCGACGTGTGTCCGCCCTACCTCGTCGACCTCGGCACCGAGGAGCAGAAGCAACGCTGGCTCCCCGGCATGGCGTCGGGCGAGCTCATCTGCGCCATCGCGATGACCGAGCCCTCCGGCGGCTCCGACCTGGCGGCCCTGAAGACCACCGCCGTCCGCGCCGACGACGGCTCGGGCGACTGGGTCATCAACGGCAGCAAGACGTTCATCACCAACGGCTACCAGGCCGACCTCGTCATCGTCGCGACGCGCACCGACCCGAGCAAGGGCGCCAAGGGCATCACCCTGTTCATGGTCGAGGACGGTATGCCGGGCTTCAGCCGGGGCCGGAAGCTCGACAAGGTGGGCCAGGAGGAGTCCGACACCGCCGAGCTGTTCTTCCAGGACCTGCGCGTGTCCGACGCCAACCGCATCGGCGACGAGGGGATGGGCTTCATCGCCATGATGCAGCGGCTGCCGCAGGAGCGGGTCGGCGCGGCTGTCTCCAACACGGCGCACGCGGCCCAGATCCTGCGCGAGACGATCGACTACACCAAGGAGCGCAAAGCGTTCGGCCAGGCCATCGGCTCGTTCCAGCACAACAAGTTCAAGATCGCCGAGCTCGTCACGACGATCGAGGTCACCCAGGCCTACGTCGACGACTGCGTCCTCGCGCACGCGAAGGGCGAGCTGACGCCGGTCGACGCGGCGAAGGCGAAGTGGTGGAGCGCCCAGGTGCAGAACGACGTCCTCGACGCGTGTGTGCAGCTCTACGGCGGCTACGGGTTCATGAACGAGTACCGCGTCGCTCGGGCCTGGCGTGACGCCCGCGTCACCAAGATCTGGGCCGGCTCCAACGAGATCATGAAGGAGCTCATCGGCCGCGACCTCGGGCTGTAGAAGGCCCTGAGGAGGGTCAGCGGCGGTCGCGGAAGGACGCGACCGCCCCGGACATCCGGGCGAGGTCGGTCTCCGGAAGCAGCTCTCGGGGCAGCACGAGCACGCTGGTGATGCGGGAGCGGACGATCACGGCCTCCCGGCTCGTCGTGACCGTGGCGATGCCCGAGAACGGGACGGTCACCATGCCGGTGGTGTCGGCCACGACGACGGCGTCACCGCGCACCTCGGCCCGCAGGACCTGACCCGCCCGCGTGCTGCCGCCGAGTCCGCGCCAGGCCACAGGACCTCAAGCCCCACGAGCGCGAGGTGGGCTACGACCATCAGCACGAGCAGGCTCCAGGGGCGGGGCGCCCGGGTCAGCGCAACCGCGGCCACGATGAACAGGTCGACGCCGAGCAGGGCGAGGGTGGCCCGCCCGCGCACCCGCACCAGCACCACGGCCCGCGTGAACATCGCCCGCGTCGCCGTCGTGCAGACGTACGCCAGAGGCAGGTCGGCTGCGGAGGCGGCGTCGCCGACGGCGGTCGCGGCGGTCGCGGCGGG
>JBDSYO010000263.1:0-11944 GCA_039925625.1 Lapillicoccus sp.
ACCCGCATACGGTCAACGCCCGGCAGCTGGCCGAGCTCATGGTCGGCTCGGAGCTGCCGTCCCCGAGCACCGAGGAGTCGACGGTCACCGACCGCACGGTGCTCGACATCCAGCACGTCACCGTCGAGGGCGCGCGGGGCAACCGGCGCATCCTCGACGACGTCTCGCTCACCATCCACGCCGGCGAGGTGGTGGGCATCGCCGGGGTCGAGGGCAACGGCCAGGCCGAGCTGGTCGAGGTCGTCATGGGTATGCGGGACCCGTCCAGCGGGGTGATCACGCTCGACGGCGTCGACATCTCCGACTGGCAGGTCCGAGAGATCCGTGAGGCGGGAGTCGGGTTCATCCCCGAGGACCGGCACCGCCACGGCATGCTGCTGGACGCCCCGCTCTGGGAGAACGTCATCCTCGGTCACCAGACGCAGGACCCCAACGTCCGCCGCGGGGGTCTCGTCGACGCCAAGGCGGCCAAGGCCGACACCGAGCGCATCGTGCAGGAGTACGACGTGCGCACGCCGTCGATCCTCGTCACCGCCGCCTCCTTGTCCGGAGGCAACCAGCAGAAGCTCATCATCGGCCGCGAGATGTCGCACCACCCGAAGGTGCTGCTGGCCGCGCACCCCACCCGGGGGGTCGATGTCGGCGCTCAGGCCGCCATCTGGGACCACATCAAGCAGGCCCGTCGCGACGGTCTCGCCGTCCTGCTCATCTCGGCCGACCTGGAGGAGCTCGTGGGTCTCTCCGACACGGTCCGGGTCATCCTGCGCGGCGCCCTCAGCGGGGCCTTCGACCCCGACACCGTGACCCGCGAGGAGCTGGGCGCCGCGATGACCGGGGCCGGGACCGGGGCCGGGTCACCGACCGAGACGGACCCGCGGTGAAACGCGTCGACCCGCGGCGGGTCGCGCTCGGTCTGGCGGCGCCCCTGCTGGCCATCGTCGTCGCCTTCGTGGTCACCTCGCTCATCCTCTTCGTGGCCAACGACCCCGTGGCCGACGTGTGGCGCCAGCTGGTCAAGGTGCCGCTGCCCCGGCAGATCATCGCGATCCTCAACGCCGGCACCGTCTACTACCTCTCGGCGATCGCCGTGGCCGTCGGGTTCCGGATGAACCTCTTCAACATCGGCGTCGACGGGCAGTACCGGGTGGCCGCCTTCGCAGCGGCGGTCTTCGCCGGACAGGCGTGGCTGCCCGGCCCGCTCAACATCATCGTCTCGCTGCTCGTCGCCATGGCCGCAGGCGGCCTCTGGGCCGGCATCGCCGGGCTGCTCAAGGTGACCCGTGGGGTGAGCGAGGTCATCTCGACGATCATGCTCAACGCCATCGCCACCTTCCTCGTGTCGTTCCTGCTCAGCAAGGCGGCCGCTCGGGTCGAGGGCAGCAACGCGGTCAGCACCAAGCCGGTGCCGGAGTCCTCCCGGGTGCCGGGCATCTCGCTCGACGGGATCATCGCCACCCCCAACAAGGTCTACGGGCTCGTCGTGCTGGCCATCGTCGTGGGCGTCCTCTACTGGTTCGTCCTGAGCAAGACCCGGTTCGGGTTCGACCTGCGCGCCACCGGCCGTTCCGAGACCGCGGCGGTCGCGAGCGGCGTCAAGGTCAAGCGGATGGTCCTCACCTCGATGGTGATCTCGGGTGCGGCCGCCGGGCTGGTCGGTATGCCGCTGCTCTTCGGCCAGGACTACGCCTACGGCGACACCTTCCAGTCGGGACTCGGGTTCGCGGGCATCGCCATCGCCCTGCTCGGCCGCAACAACCCGATCGGCATCGCCTTCGCTGCGCTGCTGTGGGCCTACCTCGACGCCCAGGCCAACGGTCTCCAGATCAACGCCGGGGTGTCCGACCGGCTGGTCCTCGTCATCCAGGGCGTCATCGTGCTGTCCGTCGTCATCGCCTACGAGATCGTCCGGCGGGCCGGGGTCGCGATGGAGCAGCGCCGGGTCGCCTCCCAGCTGGCGGCCGCGTCGGCCACCCCCGAGAAGGAAGGGGCCGCGACATGAGCGACGCCGGTCTCACTCTCGACGCAGGCGTCCAAGCCCCTCCGCCGCGCACCCGGCGGCGCCCCCGCTGGTTCTGGTATGCCGTCGTCGGCGGCCTCTTCGTCGTCCTCGCCACCGTGCGGGTCGTCACCGGTGCCGACGACATCGACTCCTCGGGGGCGCTGATGGCGGCCGTCGGCCTCGCCATGCCCATCGGGCTGGCCGGGCTCGGCGGCCTCTGGAGCGAGCGCGCCGGCGTCGTCAACATCGGCCTCGAGGGGATGATGATCCTCGGCACCTGGGGCGGGGCGTTCTTCGGCTTCCACTTCGGGCCCTGGGTGGGCATCCTCGGCGCCGTCCTGCTCGGTGTCATCGGGGGCGCGATCCATGCCGTCGCCACGGTGATCTTCGGCGTCGACCACATCGTCTCGGGCGTCGCGATCAACCTGCTGGGCGCCGGCGCCGGCGCCTACCTCGCGGTGCGCACGTTCAGCAACCTGCCGGGCGGCGGACCGACGCAGTCGCCACCCCTGCAACAGCTGCCGTTCATCAGCATCCCGGGGTTCTCCGACACGTTGGGCTCCATCGAGAAGGACCAGTGGTGGATCGTCGCCGACCTGGCGGCGGTCCTGCGCGCCCTGACGACGAACCTCAACGTGCTGACCATCATCGCCGTCGGCCTGCTGGTGCTCTCGTGGTGGGTGCTCTGGAAAACCCCCTTCGGACTTCGGCTAAGGTCGTGCGGCGAGGCTCCACAAGCCGCAGAGACGTTGGGCATCAACGTGATTCGCTACAAGTTCCTGGCGGTGCTGATCTCCGGAGGGCTCGCTGGGCTGGCCGGCGGCTTCCTCGTCCTCGTCGCGTCGAACCTCTACCGCGAGGGCCAGACCGGCGGTCGCGGCTACATCGGCCTCGCGGCGATGATCTTCGGCAACTGGCGCCCCGGCGGTCTCGCGAGCGGCGCCGCGCTCTTCGGCTACGCCGACGCCGTGCAGCTGCGCGGAGGCGGCGACGTGGTCCGGGCCTACCTCCTGCCGTTCGCCATCGGCCTCGTGGCCTGGGGCGTCTGGCAGCTCGTGCGGCGCCGGCAGGGCAAGCCGGTCGTCGGGGTCCTGCGGATCGTCCTGGGGGTCGGCGCGTTCCTCTGGTTCTTCCTCACGTCGCAGGTGCCCAACGAGTTCACGGGCATGACGCCCTACGTCGCGACCCTGCTCGTGCTCGCCTTCGCGTCGCAGCGCCTGCGACCGCCGGCCGCCGACGGGCAGATCTACCGCAAGGGGGAGGCGTCGTGACCGACTGGCCGGCGCTGCAGCAGGCGGCGGTCGAGGCGATGCGGCACGCGTACGCGCCGTACTCGCACTTCCCCGTGGGGGTGGCCGGACTCGTCGACGACGGGCGCGTGGTCACCGGGTGCAACGTCGAGAACGCCGCGTACGGCGTCGCCCTGTGCGCCGAGTGCGGCATGGTGTCGCAGCTGCACATCACCGGCGGCGGGCGGCTCACCGCCGTGGTCTGTGTCGGCGGCGACGGCGAGCTGCTCATGCCGTGCGGCCGCTGCCGCCAGCTGCTCTGGGAGAACGGTGGACCCGGATGCCGCCTGCTCACCCCGGAGGGCGAGCTGGGGCTGGCCGACGTCCTGCCGCAGGCCTTCGGGTCCGACGACCTCGACGCCGCGGCGACCCGCCCACCGGCCTGAGGCGCCTACGCCGTTCTGCTCTCAGAGAAGCGCTGCCCGGCCGCGGTCGGCCGCGGGGGCTTTCGGCCATGATGACGGGATGAGCGAGCCCTACGACACCGTCGACGTCATCACCACCAAGCGTGACCGCGGAGAGCTCAGCGACGCCCAGATCGACTGGGTGGTCGACGCCTACACCCGCGGTTACGTCGCCGACGAGCAGATGTCGGCCCTGGCCATGGCCATCCTGCTCAACGGGATGACCCGTCGGGAGATCTCGCGGTGGACGGCTGCGATGATCGCGTCGGGGGAGCGGATGAGCTTCTCGGGTCTGTCCAGACCGACCGCCGACAAGCACTCCACCGGCGGGGTCGGCGACAAGATCACTCTGCCGCTGGCGCCGCTCGTCGCGGCCTGCGGCGTCGCCGTGCCCCAGCTCAGCGGGCGCGGGCTCGGGCACACCGGCGGCACGCTCGACAAGCTCGAGTCGATCCGCGGCTGGCGCGCCGACGTCGACCACGACGCGATGATGCGCCAGCTCGACGACGTCGGCGCCGTCATCTGCGCGGCGGGCGCGGGACTCGCCCCGGCGGACAAGAAGCTCTACGCGCTGCGCGACGTCACGGGCACCGTGGAGGCCATCCCCCTCATCGCCAGCTCGATCATGAGCAAGAAGATCGCCGAGGGCACCGGGGCGCTCGTCCTCGACGTTAAGGTGGGGTCCGGGGCGTTCATGAAGGACGTCGACCACGCCCGTGAGCTCGCCGAGACGATGGTCGCTCTCGGCACCGACGCGGGTGTGCGGACGGTCGCCCTGCTCACCAACATGCAGACGCCGCTGGGCCTCACCGCCGGCAACGCCCTCGAGGTGCGCGAGTCGGTGGAGGTGCTGGCCGGCGGCGGACCCGAGGACGTCATCGAGCTCACCCTGACGCTGGCGCGCGAGATGCTGTCGGCGGCCGGGCACGAGGACGTCGACCCGGCGGCGGCGCTCGCCGACGGCCGGGCCATGGACGTCTGGCGGCGGATGATCTCGGCCCAGGGGGGCGACCCCGACGCCCCGCTACCGGTTGCGCGGGAGACCCATGAGGTGCTCGTCCCGGCGGACGGGGTGCTGACCCAGCTCGACGCCTACCGGGTGGGTGTCGCCGCCTGGCGCCTCGGTGCGGGCCGCGCGCGCAAGGAGGACCCGGTGCAGGCCGGCGCGGGCATCGAGCTGCACGTCAAGCCCGGCGCGTCGGTACGCGGCGGCGAGCGGCTCATGACCCTGCACACCGACGAGCCCGAGAGGTTCGAGCGCGCGCTGGAGGCGCTGGAGGGCGCCGTGTTCATCGCGCCGGAGGGCTCGCGTCCCGGTCTGCTGCCGCTGGTCATCGAGCGGGTGGGCTGAGGCCCGGACGGGGCTGCGCGGTACCGGCCTAAGGTGGTCGGCATGCCCCAGCTCATCAGCGCCCCCACCCGGATCCCCGTGCCCGGCGGCAAGGTGATCGACGAGTACGTGGGCGCGGTCACCACCCCGGCGACGCCGCTCGAGGGCTCGGTCTCGGTGGCGCACATGGTGGCTCCGCCGGGCTGGACGGAGCCGTTCCAGACGCCGGAGTTCGGGGAGGTCACCCTGGTGCTCAAGGGCACCGTGCGGGTCGACCACGCCGGCGGGGCGCTCGAGGTGGGCGCCGGCCAGGCGGTCATGACCGGCGCCGGTGAGCGGATCCGCTACTCCACCGGTGACGACGGGGCCGAGTACGTCGCGGTCTGCCTGCCCGCCTTCACCCCCAACGCCGCTCACCGCGATGACGACTGACCTCCCCTCGCCCGCCGTCCTGCGCGCGGTCCCGAAGGTCCTCCTGCACGACCACCTCGACGGCGGGCTGCGGCCGCAGACGATCATCGAGCTCGCGACCGGCGACCCCCAGGTCGACCCGCCGGCAGCCGACGCCGCGGGGCTGGGGAAGTGGTTCCGCGACAACGCCGACTCCGGCTCGCTGGTGCGCTACCTCGAGACGTTCGACCAGACCCTGGCGGTGATGCAGACCGAGGAGGGGCTGTTCCGGGTCGCCTCCGAGGCGGCGCAGGACCTCGCCGCCGACGGGGTGGTCTACGCCGAGAGCCGGTATGCGCCGGAGCAGCATCTGCAGCGCGGACTCACCCTCGAGCAGGTGGTCGAGGCGGTGAACGCCGGCTTCCGAGAAGGGGAACGGATCGCGGCCGAGGCAGGGACGCCGATCCGGGTCACGTCCCTGCTGACGGCCATGCGCCACGCCGCCAACAGCCGGGAGATCGCCGAGCTCGCGGTCGCGTACCGCGACGACGGGGTGGCCGGGTTCGACATCGCCGGGGCCGAGGCGGGCTACCCGCCCACGCGCCATCTCGCCGCGTTCGAGTACCTGCGTCGCGAGAGCGCCCACTTCACCATCCACGCCGGCGAGGCGTTCGGGCTCAAGAGCATCTGGGAGGCCATCCAGTGGTGTGGGGCCGACCGGCTCGGCCACGGCGTGCGCATCGTCGACGACATCACGGTGGAGGGCGTCCCGTTCCCGGAGTGGCTGGACGCGGCGGTGGCCGACGGGCTGACGTCCCTGGCCGACGTCGACCTCGACACCGTCTACCTGGGGCTGCTCGCCGCCTACGTGCGCGACGCGCGGATCCCCCTGGAGATGGCGCCCAGCAGCAACCTGCAGACCGGCGCGGCCCGGTCCATCGGGCTGCACCCCGTCTCGCTGCTCAAGCGGCTGCGGTTCCGGGTCACCCTCAACACCGACAACCGGCTCATGAGCGAGACCTCGATGTCGAAGGAGGCGCACCTGCTCATGACCGAGGCCGGGTGGACGCTGGAGGACCTGCGGTGGGTGACGATCAACGCCATGAAGTCGGCGTTCGTCGCCTTCGACCAGCGGCTCGCGCTCATCGACGGCACGATCAAGCCGGGCTACGCGGCCTACGGCATCGGTTCCTGAGTCGAGACCGACCGTCGGCCGTCACGACAGCCGGTCGGGCACGGTCAGCCGGCGCCGCAGGGCGACGTCGCGGGCCAGGCGCTCGCCGTCGCGGCGCCGCCGGTCGGCGAGGATCGCCGCGAGGACGTACTCGGGGTGGCTGCCCGGGGGTGGGGGCGGCGCGACGTAGAGGCTCATCTCGGCGAAGAGCCGCCGGCCCATCTCGTCGCGCGAGGCCGGGGTCATCGTCGGGGCGGCCGGCAGGAAGGTGCGTACGGCCATGGCCAGGTCGTCGGGCAGCTGGGTGATGTCGGCGCTCATCGCCCACGAGGCGAGGTGTGGCGGCATCGCGACGGGCGGCGGCAGCTGGGCCGTCACCCGGTCGCGGACGACGTAGGTGCCGGCGACCACGTCGCCGAGCCGCTTGCCCTTCTTGCTGACCAGGGAGGAGATGACGGCCGGCACGCCCCAGAGCAGGTAGACCTCCACGACCCCGAGCAGCCCGCGGGTCAGGGCGTGCCGGAAGGTGATGGGGCCGGCATCGTCGCGCACCGTGCGGAGACCGGTGGCCATCTTGCCGAGGCTGCGGCCCCGGGTCAGCGTCTCCATGGTGATCGGGTAGCCCAGCCAGGCCACGAGGAAGCAGACGAGCAGCGTCGCCGCGATGAGCGCGTCGTCGAGCTGGCGCGAGAGGGCGGCGCCGGCCGAGACGAGCGTGAACGTCACGACCCAGACGATCGTGTAGTCGAGGAAGCCGGAGAGCATCCGGCTCCCGATCGACGCCGGCGGCAGGTCGAGGGCGACGGCGTCGCCGGTGACGAAGTCGTCGTCGCCCACCCCGACGGTCGCGCTGCTCACCCGGCCATCGTAGGTCGGGAACGAGGCCGTGGCGCCCGACCCAGCGCCTACAGTGACGGCGTGGACCTGGATGCCTACGTGCTCGCCCACCAGCACGAGTGGGCGCGTCTGCACGAGCTGTCGTCCAAGCGCGGCCGGCTCTCCGGGGCGGAGGGCGACGAGCTGCTCGACCTCTACCAGCGGGTCGGGACGCACCTGTCCGAGATCCGTACGCGCTCGCCCGAGCCGACCTTGGTGGCTCACCTGTCGTCGCTGCTCGCCACGGCGCGGCTGCGCTCCGCCGGCACGCGCACGCTCAGCTTCGACGACGTGACCGGGTTCTTCACCGACACCTTCCCGGCGGCGCTCTACCGGTCGCGCCGCTGGTGGCTCTGGACGATGGTCGTCAACGTCGTCGTGGCCTGGGTCATCGGGTGGTGGTTCGTCGCGAACCCCAGCGTCGAGTCCTCGCTGATCTCTCCGCAGGAGGTCGACCAGCTCGTCAACAGCGACTTCGCGAGCTACTACAGCGAGTATGCCGCCGGCAGCTTCGCCCTCAAGGTCTGGACCAACAACGCCTGGGTCGCGGCGCTGTGCATCGCGCTCGGCGTGCTCGGCGTCCCGGTGGTCGCGTTGCTGCTGAACAACATCCTCAACGTCGCCCTCATCGGGGGCCTGATGTGGACCCACGACCGCGCCGGCTTGTTCTTCGGGCTCATCTTGCCCCACGGGATGCTCGAGCTGACCGCCGTCTTCGTCGCGGCCGGCGTGGGGCTGCGGCTGTTCTGGTCATGGATCGAACCCGGACCGCGCCGGCGGCTCGACGCCGTCGCGCAGGAGGGGCGGGCGGCGATGTCGGTGGCCCTGGGGCTCGCCGTGGTCCTGCTCGTCAGCGGCATCATCGAGGCCTTCGTCACCCCCTCACCGCTGCCCACGTGGGCCCGCATCACGATCGGGTTCGTGGCGTGGGGTGGCTTCATGGCCTACGTCTTCACCCTGGGCCGCTGGGCGGTCCGCCGCGGGCGCACCGGCGACGTCGACGCGCGCGACGCCGGAGACCTGGCACCCGTCGTCGGCTAGCCCCGACGCGTCGGGTGGGCCCGCCCTAGACGAGCCGCTCGACGTCCTGCTGGGCGAGCGTGAGGATCGCGTCGGCGACCTCCAACAGCGCGGACTGCTGGGGGCCGGTGGCGGCGAGCAGCTCGGTCATGTTGACGGTGTCGACGCAGACCTGGGCGGCGGCCACCTCGACGAAGGCCCGGTACTGGCTCTGGTCGGCGCCACTCAGGTCGCCCCAGACCCGGGCCTCCGTCGGAAGCTGACCCTGCCAGCGCAGGAGCGCATGGCCGCCGTGGACCGCGATGTAGTCCAACCGGTCGGTCGACCGGCCGAGGAGGTCCATGACGGCGTCGAAGCCCCGTTCGGTCGCGACGAGGTTGGCGTCCGCCTGGTCGAGCTCGACGCGCAGCTGCTCGTTCTGCCGGCGGCTGCGGCGGGCCAGCCAGGCCAGGGTCGTCGCGGCGAAGAGGGGGGAGGCGACGGTGGCCAGCAGTCCGGCCAGCAGGGTCCCGGCGGCGACGCCCCTGCTGCCGGCGTGCGGGGTGCCCCCACCGAGCAGTGACCGGGTCACCCGCGCGGTGGCCCCGTCCGGACGCTCCGGGTGAGCGGTCGGCGGCGCGGGATCGAGGATGGCGGCGGCGACGACGGCGTCGTAGGCGGACTCGGGGTCCGGCTCGGCGTCGGCGGCCATGGCGGCGGCTCCCGAGCCCATCGTGGCGGCGAGGCCCCGGACGACCACCTGGCGGCGCAGCGCCGCCTCGCCGGCCGGGCCGAGCTGGCGAGGCTCGGCGCCGTCGGACGGTAGCGCGGACGACGATGCGGGCAGGTCCCGGATGGTCCGGGTGGCCCTGACCAGGGCCAGGAAGAACTCGTCCCGGGCGCGGTCGTGAGCGAGGTTGAAGGCCTCGGCCTTGGCCGTCGCCTCGGTGTGGCGCCCTTCGAAGCCGATCTGGATGCGGCGCATCCGCTCCCGGGTGGACTCGCCGACCGGGGTCCCGGTGGCCGAGGCGGTCGGCGCGTCCGGGGCCGGGGGAGCCGCCGGCGTGGCGCCGGGGGGGTGCTGCGCGACCCGGGACTCCAGCTCGCGCACCGTCACCCCCAGCGCGGTCGCAATGCCCTCCAGACGGCGGGGTCCGGGACGCGTCACGCCGTTCTCGATGCGCGACATGGAGACTCCGGCACCGGTCCGGTACCCCGCCTGCCGCCCCAGCTCCTCCTGGCTGAGCCGGGGAGCCCGGGCCTCCCGCAGCTCCCGGATCACCTGACCCAGGCCGGGCCGCACGGAGCTCATGGCTCATCTTAGCACGCAGGAGCCCGGGAAGTTCAGACTTAGCAAACTCCTATTGACTAAGTCACTAAGTGGTCGTAGCGTGAGCGCACCAGGGGTGACCGACATCCCTCCCGACGGTGGGAGACACCGATGGCCCGGATCAACATCAACGAGTTCAGCGGTCAGGCCGGCGGGGTGGCCTACCGGGTCAACCAGGTGCGCACCGACCCCGCCGTGGTGAAGGCGGCGCAGGACGCCTGGAGCGACGTCAGGGACGCCAGCCGTTCCTGCAGCGTGCTCGCCCGCGAGACGAACGCCGCGTGGCAGCGCTCACGCACGACCCCGCCGCAGTCGGGTGCGTATCACGCAGGTCGTCCGGTGACCCCCGCGCAGGACCGCCCTGCCTACCCGGCAGCGTCCTGACCGCGGGCCGATCTCTCCCCGGAGCGAAGGTCTCGAGCCCACCGCTCCGGGGAGTCTCCAGCGCCGTCAGAGCAGTCCCTGGCTCTTCAACAGCAGGTAGTGGTCGGCGAGTCGCGGCGGTAGGTCCTCCGGGCTGGCGTCGATGACCGTGACCCCGAGGCGCCCGAGCAGGGCGGCGGTGCGCTCGCGCAGCTCGACCGTCCGCTCGGCGGCGGCCGCGTCGTAGGCGTGGGCGGTGGTGTCGCGCTGGCCGGCCATCTGCGTGAGGGCCGGGTCGGCGACCGAGGCGAGCACGACCCGGTGGTGCATCGTCAGCGACGCGAGGGTGGGGAGCAGCGACTCCTCGATGGCCGCAGGCTCGAGGGCTGTGAGCAGGACGACGAGCGCCCGCCGGCGCGTGGTGTCGGCGATGGCGGTGGCGAGGGTCGGCCAGGACGCCTCGAGCAGGGCCGGCTCCAACGGGGCCATGGCCCGGACCAGGTCACCGAGCAGCGTGCTGCGGCTCGCGCCGGTCACCCGCGCCCGGACCCAACGGTCGCCGGCCACGAAGTCGACCCGGTCACCGGCCCGGGAGGCCAGTGCCGCCAGCAGCAGGGCGGCGTCCATCTCGCTGTCGAGGCGGGGCATGTCACCCACCCGGCCCGCGGAGGTCCGTGAGGTGTCCAGCACGAGGATGACCCGGCGGTCGCGCTCGGGCTGCCAGGTGCGGACGACCACGTGTTCGCGCCGCGCCGTGGCCCGCCAGTCGATGGAGCGGACGTCGTCGCCTTCGACGTAGTCGCGCAGCGAGTCGAACTCCGTGCCCTGCCCGCGGACGCGTACGGCAGAGCGGCCGTCGAGCTGGCGCAAGGTGGCCAGCCGGGACGGCAGGTGCTTGCGGCTCGTGAACGGCGGCAGCGCCCGCACCCCGCCGCCCACCGCGAAGGAGCGCTGGCGGGCCGCGACCCGCAAGGGCCCGAAGCTGCGCACGGTGACCCGGTCGGCGGGCCGGTCACCGCGCCGGGTCGGATGCAGCGCGGTGGTGACACGGCGGCGCTCACCCCCGGGCAGGGCGAGCCGGTGCCGGTCGCCCGTCGCCCCGGCCGAGGGCGGCCACGCGTCGCGCAGCATCCCGCGGACGCGTCGTCGCGAGGTGTTCGTCACGAGCAGGGAGGTCGTCGTCGCCCCACCGAGGCGCACCTGCTCGACGGGCGCGCGGCTGATGTCGAGCCGGGTGGGGCTCACGGCGAGGAGCAGGTCGACGACGGCCACGAGCACGCACAGCCCGACCCACAGCAGCACCATCTCCCGGGTCGGCTGGACGACCACGGCCACCAGGCCGAGGAGCAGGAGCAGGGGGAAGCGCCCGCTCACCGCCACGGGGTCACCGCCACGGGGCCCCGCGGCCGGGAGGGCCGGGAGGGCCGGGAGGGCCGGGAGCGCCGGGAGCGCCGGGAGATGGAGGGGGTATGCGGCATACCGGCCTCAGCGGGGCACCGGGACGGACCCGACGGCGCTCGCGAGGACCGACCCGACGCTGACGCCCTCCAGCTCGGCCTCGGGGCGGAGCGCGAGCCGGTGGACGAGCGTTGCGTGGGCCAGGGCCTTGACGTCATCAAACGTGACGAAGGTGCGCCCGTTCATCCACGCCCACGCCCGTGACGTCGCCAGCAGGGCCGTGGCGCCGCGCGGGCTGGCCCCGAGGGACAAGGACGGCGCCGAGCGGGTGGCGCGGGCGATGTCGACGATGTAGCCGGCCACCTCCGAGGACACCGACACCGTGCGTACGG
>JBDSYO010000264.1:0-5130 GCA_039925625.1 Lapillicoccus sp.
CGGTGGCCGAAGTCCCCCTCGACATCCCCCGGATCTGGGTCGAGTTCACCGACCCCGGGGACGACGGGCAGCGGTTCCGCTGCGACCTGACCTGGCTGACGTCGAGCTGGATGTGCATCTTCGGCAACGGCTGCCAGGGGATCTACGCCGACCGGCCGGACGACGGCTGTTGCACGCTGGGCGCCCACTTCACCGAGGACGCCGACTACGAGCGGGTGGCCGCGGTGGTCGAGACGCTCGGCCCCGACGAGTGGCAGTACCGCGACACCGCGTTGCGTCGCGGCCGGGTGCACAAGGACGGGTGGACCGAACCCGAGGACGGCGCCACCAAGACGCGCGTCGTCGACGGTGCGTGTGTCTTCCTCAACCGACCCGGGTTCCCGGCCGGCGCGGGGTGCGCGCTGCACCAGCACGCCGTCGTGCAGGGCCTGCCGCCCACCTCGCTCAAGCCCGAGGTGTGCTGGCAGCTGCCGGTGCGCCGGGCGTACCGCACCGTGGAGCGACCCGACGAGACGAGCTACCTCGAGGTGACGATCTCGGAGTACGACCGCCGCGGCTGGGGTCCTGGCGGGCACGACCTCGACTGGTACTGCTCCGGCAACCCCGACGCGCACGTCGGCCGCGAGCCGGTCTACCGGTCCTGCCGCGACGAGCTCATCGAGCTCATGGGTGCGCCGGCCTACGGTCAGCTGGTGCTGCGGTGCGAGGCGCACCTGCGCGCGGTCACGGCGGCGCGGCGCATCGGCAACCGCAAGCTGCTGCCCCTGCTCGTCCACCCGGCGACCCTGGCGGCGCAGGACGTACAGGCCGCCGAACGCACGTCGGCCGCCCGGGCCGCGGCCAAGGCGAAGCCGAAGAAGCGCCCGCACGGGTGACCGAGGCGCCCATCCCGAGCCCGAACATCTGGCACGACCCCGACCTCTACGAGACCGAGAACCTCGGCGTCGACCGGGCGGGCGTCATCGAGGCCGCAATGCGCCAGGTCCAGGACTGGAGCGGCCTCGACGTGCTCGACATCGGCTGCGGCACGGGATTCCACCTGCCCCGCTTCGCGGAGACCGCGCGGTCGGTGGTGGGGGTCGAGCCGCACCCGCCGCTCGTCGAGCGGGCCCGGGCGCGGCTGGCGGCCGGGCGGCATACGGGCGAGGTATGCGTCGTGCCCGGCTCCGCGGCGGCGACCGGTCGGCCCGCGGCGGGGGTCGACGTCGCCCACGCGCGGTGGGCGTACTTCTTCGGGCCGGGGTGCGAGCCGGGGCTGCGCGAGCTGGACCGGGTGATGCGGCCGGGCGGGGTGGCGTTCGTCGTCGACAACGACGTGAGCCGGTCGACGTTCGGGGCGTGGTTCCGCCGGTCGCGGCCCGACTACGACGCGGAGGGGGTCGAGCGGTTCTGGGCGCGGCAGGGGTGGGAGCGGGTGCCGCTCGAGATCGCCTGGACGTTCGACACCCGGGCCAACTTCAAGGCCGTGGTGCGGCTCGAGCTGACCGAGGCCGTGGCCGAGGACGTGCTTCGGGAGGAGCCGCTGCGCACCGGCGTCGACTACGCCGTGGTGCTGCGGTGGCGCCGGTTCTGAGCCGGCCGCACGGACTGTCGGGCCGGCTCGGACAGGCGTCACCGGCTGTCGCAGCGGCTGTCGCAGCAGCTGTCGTAGCGGCTGCGGTGTCGCGCGGACGACCGGATCGCCGCTACCACGACCGCTGTGACCGAGGCGGCCGCCGCCGCGACGTCCCGGGCCGGACGGTGGCGCCGGTTCTGAGCCGGCCGCAGGACTGTCGGGGCGGCTCGGCATGATGCAGGGATGCCGACCATCGTCTTCCTGCACGCCCACCCCGACGACGAGAGCACCCAGACCTCCGGTTCCATGGCGCGCGCCAGCGCGGCCGGCGACCGGGTGGTCGTCGTCTACGCGACCAACGGCGACCACGGCGAGGCCCCCGACGACCTCGCGCCCGGCGAGACCGTGTCCCAGCGGCGGCGGCTCGAGGCCGCGGCGTCCGCCCGCGCGACCGGTACGCAGCGGGTCGAGTGGCTGGGCTACGCCGACTCCGGGATGACGGGCTGGGAGCAGAACACCGCTCCCGACGCCCTTCACGGCTCCGACCTGGACGAGGCGGCGCGACGGCTGGTCGCGGTACTCGACGAGGAGGACGCCGACGTGCTCGTGGGCTACGACTGGCACGGCAACTACGGTCACCCCGACCACGTCAAGGTGCACCAGGTCGCCCACCGGGCCGCCGGGCTGGCGGCCCGGCGCCCCCGGCTCCTGGAGTCGACGATGAACCGAGACCAGCTGCGCCGCGGTCGCGACCTCATGGCCGAGGCCGGCGGCCAGCCGGACTTCGACCCCGACCGGCCCATGGACGACGGCAACCCGCTGGGCACACCCGAGGCGGAGATCAGCTGGGAGGTCGACGTCAGCGCGTTCCTGGCCCAGCGCCGGGCGGCGGTCGAGGCCCACGTCAGCCAGAAGACCGACACCGCCTGGGTGCGTGAGATGGGCGAGGAGATGTTCGCCGAGGCGTTCGGGCTGGAGTTCTACATCGAGCCCGGCCGCGACGCCCCCATGGTGCGCGGCTGGCCCTTCGTGCCCCCGGCCTGACCCGGGCGGGCTGCCGTGCGCCCTCCTGTCGGTGTCGTCGCCTAGCGTCGTCGTCATGGCCCCCCGCACCGCATCCCGCTCGACCGGCTACCGCTGCGCCGAGTGTGGGTGGACGTCCCTGAAGTGGGTCGGCCGCTGCGGTGAGTGCCAGGCCTGGGGCACGGTCGGCGAGGTGGGGGCCGCCGCCGCCCGCACCGTCGCGGCGGCGTCCGTGGCCACCCCGGCCGTCCGCATCGGCCAGGTCGACATCCAGAGCTCGGCCAGCCGGAGCACGGGCGTCGCCGAGTTCGACCGCGTGCTGGGCGGCGGGCTCGTGCCCGGTGCGGTCGTGCTCGTCGCCGGCGAGCCGGGGATCGGCAAGTCGACCCTGCGGCTCGACGTCGCCGCCCGAGCCGCCCGCGGCGGGCAGGACGTGCTCTACGTCAGCGGCGAAGAGTCGGCGGCCCAGGTGCGCATGCGGGCCGAGCGCATCGAGGCGATGGCCTCCTCGCTCTACCTCGCGGCGGAGACCGACCTCGCCACGGTGCTGGGGCAGGTCGCGCGGCTGCAGCCCGACCTGCTCGTCGTCGACTCGGTGCAGACCATCGCCAGCGGAGAGGTCGACGGGTCGGCGGGCAACGTCAGCCAGGTGCGCGAGGTCGCCGCGAGTCTCATCCAGGCCGCCAAGCACCGGGGCATGTCGGTCCTGCTTGTCGGTCACGTGACCAAGGACGGCTCCATCGCCGGGCCGCGGGTGCTCGAGCACCTCGTCGACGTCGTCGTGCAGTTCGAGGGCGACCGCCACTCCCGGCTCCGGCTCGTGCGCGCTGTGAAGAACCGCTACGGCCCCACCGACGAGGTCGGCTGCTTCGACCTGTCCGACGTGGGGATCGTCGGGCTGGCCGACCCCAGCGGGCTGTTCCTGTCGCACCGCGACGACTCCGTGCCTGGCACCTGCGTGACGGTGACCCTCGAGGGCCGTAGGCCGCTGGTCGCCGAGGTGCAGGCCCTCATCGCGCCCAGCCGCCTCCCGGCGCCCCGCCGGGCCACCCACGGCCTGGAAGCGTCGCGCGTGGCCATGGTGCTCGCCGTGCTGGAGCGCCGGGCCCGCGTCCCCATCGGGGGCAGCGACGCCTATGTCTCGACCGTGGGCGGCGTGCGCATCGGCGAGCCCGCTGCCGACCTCGCGGTCGCCCTGGCCGTGGCCGGCTCGGTCGCCGACCGTCCGCTACCGCCACAGGCCGTGGCCTTCGGCGAGGTGGGCCTCGCCGGTGAGCTGCGTCCGGTGTCGGGGATGCCGCGCCGGCTGGCCGAGGCCGCCCGGCTCGGGTTCCGCACCGCCTACGTGCCTCGCGGTGTGCTCGGGTCCGGTCCGGTGCCGCCGCGGATGCACGTTGTGGAAGTGCCCGACGTCGCCACGGCCGTCGTCGCGGCGCTCGAGGCACCCCGCCGGTAGGCTCGCCGATAGACTCTCGGCGAGCCATGGGACGGCTGGGGACGGCTGACGCCGACGAGGGAGGGCAGGGGTCGTGGAACGCACCGGCGACGACCTGCTGCGCGCCACCTTGGCCGCCGTCGCGCCGGGCACCGAGCTGCGCGACGGGCTCGAGCGCATCCTGCGCGGCCGCACCGGCGCCCTCATCGTGCTCGGCAACGACCGGGTCGTGGAGTCGATCAGCAGCGGCGGCTTCCCCATCGACATCGAGTTCGCGGCCACCCGCCTGCGTGAGCTGTCGAAGATGGACGGCGCGATCGTGCTCGACCGCGACGGCTCCCGCATCCTGCGCGCCAACACCCAGCTGGTCCCGGACTCCAGCATCGAGACGTCCGAGTCGGGTACGCGGCACCGCACGGCCGAGCGAGTCGCCATCCAGACCGGGGTCCCGGTGATCTCGGTGAGCCAGTCGATGCAGATCATCGCGCTCTACGTCGACGGCCGGCGCCACGTCGTCGAGGGCAGCGCCGCCATCCTGTCCAAGGCCAACCAGGCCCTGCAGACCCTGGAGCGCTACAAGTCGCGCCTCGACGAGGTGACGGGCACCCTCTCGGCGCTGGAGATCGAGGACCTCGTCACCGTGCGCGACGTCGCGAGCGTGCTCCAACGCCTCGAGATGGTGCGCCGGATCAGCACGGAGATCTCCGACTACGTCGTCGAGCTCGGCGACGACGGGCGGCTGCTCGGCCTGCAGCTCGAGGAGCTCTCCGGTGGCCTGGGAAACGACCGCGAGCTGGTCATCCGTGACTACGTCGCGGCGACCAAGTCGACCAAGTCGGTCGAGGAGGCGCTGGCCGCGCTCATGGAGCTGTCGTCGACCGAGCTGCTCGACCTCGGCGCCGTCGCCCGCGCCGTGGGGTTCACCATCGTCGGCGACGCCCTCGACAGCGCCGTCAGCCCGCGCGGCTACCGGCTGCTCACCAAGGTGCCGCGCCTGCCCGGCGCCATCGTCGACCGGCTCGTCGACCACTTCGACTCGCTGCAGCGGCTGCTCGCCGCCAACCTCGAGGACCTCATGAGCGTGGGTGGCGTCGGTGAGAGCCGCGCCCGGGCCGTC